>JBFHIN010000001.1:0-24229 GCA_041596415.1 Crocinitomicaceae bacterium
AAATCCCTCTTCACCGTTGGCTAAGAGTCCTGTTTTTAGATTTTTTAATTCGTAACCATGACAATAAGGGCAGTGCACAACACTTATTCCCCAACATTCCTGAAAACCTGGGATAGGCATCATAAGATCTTTTATACCTGTCGCAAAGATTAGTTTTTTAGCAGCGTAGATACTTTTGTCCTCGAGCATAATCTCAAAGCCCGACATAGTTTCTTTCGCTGCAATCACTTCGGCTTCCACAAAGTCAACTGTCTTGTATTTGTACAGGTCTTTACGACCCAATAGATTAAGTTCTTTGGGTGTTTTCCCCTCATGGGTCAGAAAGTTATGAGAAAAGGGTGTTTGCCGATTACAGGGATTTCCACCGTCAACGATCAAAACATGGCGAAGAGCCCTACCTAGCGCAACACCAGCTGAAAGCCCACTGAAACTTCCTCCGATTATTATTACTTCATACTGTTTTGCTTGAGTCATATACCTCTCATTGTTCCTGTTAAATTCAGAATAATTAAACTACTAAACCCAACCTTTCTGGTAAGTTATTGAGAAAAAAGTGGAAGAGCAAAATGGCTCAGTGGGTGAGCGGATTTGTTCAGTGGAATTTTACTTGATTTGGAAGTAAATCTTCATGTAAAATAAACTCCATTTATTTATTAATTTCCAAATGAAACACCTACTTTAGGTAGATACAAAAGGTTTGTTATGACAAATAAAACTATATTACCGATACAGAAGTTCATTCTTTATGTCTTCGTATTGATAGCAAATTTAGGCGTGACCAATTTTGGCTGGGCACAAACAGTAGGGGAATTAGTTATTCCGGATGAATTGCGTGTTGTTGAAGGATTATATCCCCTTAAGAATTCAAAAGGAAACGGTTATGATATCCTAATACAGGAAGTGGGTAAGTCACCATTAAAAGAATTTAGAAAAGAATTGAAAGATTCTTACGGGATCAATGCTAAAAAGAAAGGATCCAGTTTGGTTGCCTTGGATCAAATGGTGAATACTTTGAGTGACAAGAAATTCGATTTGTATGTTTACATGGTTAAAGACCAGGATGGAAAGCATCTCAGACTCTGGATGAACATTGATGGAGACAATTATATTTCCTCTTCTAGTCATAATGCTGAATCGTATAAGTTGAGCACCTTATTAAAGGACTTTGTGCGCGAATATTATAGCAACTACCTTCAAGATCAGATCGATGATCAAACCAAGGCAGTAAACAAAATGAGCCGAACCGTAGATAAAGATCAGAAATCTTTGGCGCGATTAAAAAGTGATAAAGAGAAATTGGAATCTAAACTGCTTAAAACAGAGTCAAAGCAAAAAAAATTAGAAGCTAAATTGACTAGTATACAATCAGAAATAGCAACAAATGCTAAGGATATGAAAAACATGAAGGACGAAATCGACAATTACGAAGTGAAAATAAAATCTGAAAATATAAACGTTGAGGATAAATCTTCGGATTTAAACAGGACCAATGAGGAGTTGGAGATCATGAAAAAAGGCATGGAAAAATTGGTTAATTTAAAGTAGGGCACCTTGCGGTGTTTTCATTATCAACGATCGTTCCCTCGATTTACTTCACCTTATTTTTAAACTTTGTCAACCCCTGAAACACCATATCCATCACTTGTTCAATAGGGAGTGCATTATTGGCTGATACTGTTGTTCCTCCTACATTTGTTTGGAAGCTGCCAATGCTCCTAAATCCTCTGGCTCTGGTTACTTTTCGATATTTGCAACGCTTATCAATACCGTACGCTTTCATTTTAACCTTCACGAATGGGTGAAGTCTTGAGTAGTTCGCGTTTGGTCCGCCAACACCAACTCCTTTGGTGAGTCCGACAGTGATCTTGAACTTTACGTAATACTCCATGTATTCTGTTTTCATGGCCTGACGTTTTGTGCCCGTTGGAAAACCTCCAACCTGTTCAGAAGTAGCAGCTGTTTTGCGTTCCACACCTTTAGAATTCATAGAATATACGTACTGAGAAGGAACCATTAATTCTTGCTGAACAATGTTCTTTATTTCGTTTACTGTCGAATCGTACAAGCGGGTAGGAATGGACAAACGTCCTGAATTATTGTTAAATACGAATTGATTGGTCAGACGATTATCAATGAACCAACGAACTTTGTAAATACCGGCATTTTCTTGTGCAAAGGAGCACAGTTTCATAAAAAGAAAACCAATAAATAAAAATCGCTTCATACGCTTATAAATTTGGGCGCAAGTTACAGAATTAAAAGGATACAACAATCCAAAGTAATTGTGTAATTCATCATGTAATAATGTGAAAAATTAAATGTGTGAAACTTACACAATAACTGATCATATAACTCGTTTGCAATGAAGTCATCAAGAAATTCCTTTAATGAAAGGGAATGCCAACCGACCCGGCAGGGCACGGTGGAAAAACGATGTGAGGCTCGCGCCTAAACAAATATGCGAACTCCGTGATTTTATTCTTGATGGTGTATATGTTTAACACTAAAAACTTCATACATCATGAAAAAAAAGAAATTGAATTTTGTTTCATTAAAAGCTGTAAAGCGGTTTTTTGAAAAATTGTATCAGAGGCGAAATACAACTGTTTCATTACCTCACTCAGAGAAGAATTTAGCTCCAGATGGTTCTTCAAAAGGCTCTCTTTTTAGTTCAGATTTCCCTCGGGAGGATGAAGTGGATTTTTTGTATGACAACTGTGGTGGTTTATGTGGTTGTGGACCAAATAAATGCCGCTATGACGATTATTTTTTTGGTTTACACATGGCTCTAGATATCCATGTTCAAAACATGAAAAATGCTAAAAAAGAGAAAGTAATTGATTACTTAACGTGCAATCAGATACAACTTTTGTATAAGAACGGAGAAGTTAACCAATTTTTAATAAAAACTGACCTAATCGAAAATAACTACGTGTCTTTAAATTCAACTCCATGTTTGGATCCTCTATTGCTTGTAGTCCGTCATGATAAATTACAAACGCATATAGACGTTTCTAGTTTGGATCGATACTTAATGATTGGTTTTGACGAAAAAAGAGAGATCATCGGAGTTACTGTGTTGAATTCGAATGCTAATGGGTCGTTTTTTTTATTGACGCTGGCAAAATTTATCTTGATCATTTCGCAACGTGAATTGACTGAGTGGAATGGAATACTGAGCTTTAATGCGTTAACAAATTGATGAAAAAGGCTCCGAATTTACATTTGTAGGAGCCTTTTTTTATGCTGATATGCACAGGTTACTTTCCTTGAACACAAAAAAAAAAATTGATGAGATACCATTAGGTGTGAATTTAGTAGAAGAGAATCTTAGAATAAACGATTTCTAAATTACACATTCCATGAGCGACCCTTTAAAGTACTTCAAAAAGCATCAAAAGTATTGAAGAAATAGTTTTTCTTTTTATTTCAATTTTATTTCGGCTACAATTCTCAACTGTTCTTCTAAAATGTCTTTTAAATCTTCAATCGTCGTAAATGGATTCATTAGTACAGTTCGGAACCAAGTGCGATAAAACTCGTTTTTACTACATTTAAGTTTAGTGTATGAAACAAAAGAATTACCCCTTGCAAATTGTTCCTTTTGAAGCGTTTCGTTGATCGAATTGATTTCCTCTTCTTCATGTAAAGTCAGGTTTTGCGCCAGAACTTTTCCTCGATATTTCTCTGGAATATACCTATATAATAATATATTCAAGGTTGGAAATTTATAGATCTGAAATTCTTCATGGCTAGCTATGATATTATGGAAGGAAACACAACGTGCGATGTTGTCGTCCAAGACTTCTTCAAATCCTTTTTTACCCATTATGGCTAAGGTACCATGCAATGTCAATGCTGAAAAGTTACGTGTACCTTCAATGGTGTATCGCCCAATATCAAAACTTCCTTTTCTTGCTTGATAGTGCGTGTTATTTTCTGAAGCTTTTGCTAAACACAGATCCTTGAAAATCACAAAACTCGATCCAATGGGCATATAGAGTTGTTTATGGCCACAAATAGTAACACTATCAGCTCGTTCAATACCTTTGAATTTTTGTTTAGACTGCTCACTAAGTAAAAAAGCACCTCCAAACGCAGCATCCGCATGAAAATGGATATTGTTTTGTTCAGCAATATCGGCTATGAGCTCTAGATTATTGATTTCTCCACTTTCTGTAGTACCAGCAACACCAACGAGTGCTACGATCAGAACATTTTTAGCCTTATAGTCATTGATCTTATCATTTATTCGTTTTTGAATTTCTGAATCAGTTAGATTTTCCCATTCAAAGAAATCAACGTTGTGTTTTCCAATTCCTATAATTTTAGCAGCTTTATTAAAACTGTAATGACAAAGTTTTGGCGCTATGATAACGGCTTTTTCATAACCCTTTGCAGTCAAAGCGTAATGTATACCTTGATTATTTACACCGTTTTTGTCATTTGCATCGAGTAAATTAGAAAGGGCATAACTCATTGCCGTGATATTCGACATAGTTCCACCATTTGTAACGACACCGAAAACCTTTTCAGGATCATTTATACCGTCGGTGTACACCTTTTCTTGATAATGAAATATTTCTTTGTGAAAAAACGCCAGTACTTCTCTTTCAATTTTACTACCAATTCCGGATGTTTCGATCTTAACCAGATTTTGATTGTAATTTATGGATAGATCATTCAAATGACTCACTAGGGGTGGGATAGGTCCGGTCATGTGACCTATGAATTTTTTGGAATATA
The DNA here is from genome assembly GCA_041596415.1 of Crocinitomicaceae bacterium. Taxonomy (GTDB): domain Bacteria; phylum Bacteroidota; class Bacteroidia; order Flavobacteriales_D; family Crocinitomicaceae; genus M0103. The sequence goes on from JBFHIN010000001.1 coordinate 4,747, forward strand.
CATTTACAATATTGGGCTCTACGGTAGATGCAATGAAATTATTGTACGTATCAAAGGATAGGGTATACTTATCAAAAAGTAAATTTGATTCATGATAATTAGAATTGGTTGAAATACAATTTGTATTTACTCTTTCAAGAAGTTGATCATAATAGAAATCGTTTTCTTTTTGTTTTGAAAACAGGGAAGGAATTGGATTTCTTTCGACTTTAGGTTCTTCTTTTGTTTCCAATTCACATGAGTTTAGTGCTGCAACATCAATCATTAGCTATAGGTTTGCTTTAATCTTTTTAATTAAAAATGAATCAAAAAAAAAAATGGAACAATCGATCTATGCGTTGAGATCCATTTGGCTTATCAGGATTCTTATTTCCTACAATGAGTCAAAATTCAACGGATCTATCGTTGTTCATTTTTATTCACTTTTAATAGATCTTTATTTCGAGTTAAAATTGTTAGTATTAAATAAAAGAAAACTGTTCTGTTTTATTTTTTCGGCCGCAAAACTAACTGCAATTTTTTGATTAAGGTTAAAAAAAACGTGCGTATTTTTAAATATTGTTAAAAAAAACGAACGTTAAGTTTTTAAGCCCGTTTACTAAACAGCTTTTTGCTTGTTTAATTTGAATAGCGATTGATATTTAATACTTAGCATTGTATTTTATACGTTTGAGCGCAAGAAATAATATTAACTATTTAAGGATGAAAAATTGGAATTGGGCACTGACCATTCTTGCCGTCATTAACACTATCGCCATTTGGGGCATTGTAACGTATTTTTCCAACTTGGGACAGGGAATGGCAATAATGGCTGCAATTGTACTTCCGATATATGTGGTTGTTTTCTCCATTTTCATTGCCATAATTGTTTATTTGAAACGTAAAAGTTATTTCCAAAAGGAAATCATTTTTAGCACTTTGTTCCTGTTGTTATTCTGTACACCTATACCGCATATGATTTTCTGGAGCGTGTCTCAACCTTCAGTTAGGACAATGGAAGAAGGAAGCTTATTGCCTGACGATTCATTTTTAAAAACTGAAACCGATGTTCGCAAAGGTAAAGTAATAGCTGTACGGTATTGGATAAGTAAACCAGGTAGAACGCAATTACTGAAAGACTCGACATGGGTTACATACAACGGAGAAGGTGATACCGTAAAAGTTGAAAAATACCATCATGGTAAATTGTTATCTAGAGAAAATCGTGGAAAGTGATTTCAATATTTTCATTGGGATGATGCTGTTTGCGGCACCGGGTAGCATTGATTGTTAAGTAGAAAGAAAAAGCCCCCTCTCGGGGGCTAAATCATGGTGAAGATTTAGTTTTGTTGTTGTTTTAAAAGGTTGGGTAGGGAATTAAAAGGTGGTTAGGTTAAGTTTTATTTCAATTCTGATCGTGCAAACAATTCTAGAAAAGAATCATCACTGTATAATTGAGACGATGAAATAACGATCGAATTATTATCTACAGTGATTTTACCGTCTACATTCAATTCACCATATTCAAGTTCCACTTTAGAGTTCTGAATTAAACTTAAAACTCCGTGCTGCGCTACGTGAATAGGTCCAGAAGTTAACGTAAGGATACTGTGCGTGAGCTGAACTTTTCCAGATGTTATGGTAACTCTATGATTTGCAATGAGTTCTGAGCCATTTCTAGCGTCTACTTGTCCATTCTCAAAGACAGATAAATCCGTCAATTCAATTCTTCCATCGTTCTCAAGTTTTCCTCCGGCAACCATAATGCTATAGTTGGAAAACAATGCTCCGTTTTTTGCAATGGAAAGATTACTAGCATTTCCCAAAAACAAGGTGTGGTTAAGATCTATGGAATTTTGAATTTGAATAACATCACTTGTGTTGTTTAAATCCGGTGAGCATCCACACAGAGATTTACCATCTGTTGACCAAACTTCTTTACTGTCCCATTTTCCATCTTTTAAGGTGATGTACGTTTCAGCGTAAGCACCGTTGGTCATTATTAAGCTCATAACAGCTCCTACCAGTAACTTCAAAAGATCAAATTTTCTCATAGCTTCAATTTTTAAGTATTAATCATCTTAAATACTTAGCAATGATACTTTCTTGAAATAGATTAGATGAGAAATTATCGTTAAATGGAAAAGTTTAGCCGATAAAGTGATTTATTGTACTTTTTGAGATGAAATTTTTAGAAATTCACGGATTTAAAAAACGCTTTATTGGGTACTTGACCCTCGCTGTCTTGCGAATATTCAGGTTTGAAACTAGTTACCTCATAAACTTCCACTTCGCCGTAATTTTTAAGATCCTTGATTCCTCTGTTTTCAGTGATGAAATATTCTTTCACTGCCTCATTCACTTCTTTGCTCACGATTATACTGTTTTTAGTAGAAACACCTTCGAGCCTACTTGCAAGATTTACAGTGTCTCCCCAAATATCGAAAATGATGGATTCTTGACCAATTACACCGCCAACTACGTCACCGACAGCGATACCGAACTTTATATACCAAGGGTTTAAACCATGGTATTTTTCTTTTTTGGCTATTTCGTTCACCAAATGTTTCATTTCTATAGCACAGCAAACAGCCAAAATTGTCGAGTTTTCATTTTCGCTAAGAATTCCTGAGGCCGCCATGTAGGAGTCTCCGATGGTTTTTATTTTTTGTATACCATATTTTTGTATGACATAATCAAATTCAGTAAAATACGTATTGAGTTTAGCTACCAATAACGATAGATCTATTTCTTTGGAAAGTTTGGTGTAACTGGCAAAATCAGAAAACATAACCGCCACATTAGAATAAATAACATGCTTTTCATTACCGGACACGCTTAATTGATCCAATGCTTTCTTTGGAATCATTTTCGAAAGAAGTCTTTTATCTTCTTGGTTTTGTTTTTTCAGTTGCTGAAATGCTTTTTCAATGTTGTAATTGGTTTCCGCTTGTTTTATAAGCGCTTTTAATCGATTCTTAAGTTTAATTGGTGACAGTTCTTTTGATAAAAAGTCTGATGCACCTAGTCCAAAAGCTTCTTCAGACAATTCATCAGTTTCTTGACTTGTGGAATAGAAAACAAAAGGGATGGAGTTGAATCGTTTGTGTTCTTTGATAATTTTCAAAAAGTCAAAACCATTGAGTTCAGGCATCGATATGTCGCAAATTACCAAACCTATTTCTTCTTTTTTCAGGAAATACAGCGCTTCATTTGCAGAATTGGCTAAATGAATTTTAATATTTTCCTTTTCCATTGCTTTTTGCAGAATCAATTGATCAAAAGGATTGTCGTCAACAATTAATACGGGTATTATCTGATCTTGAAGTTGAATTTCTTCCTGGATATGCATTACGAAAGTGTTGAAATTAGTGTAGTGTTTAAATTAGTCAAATATGTGTTCGCTAAATATAGCACTTTTTAAAATTCAATTAACTATATTTAAGCGTTTAGAATTCAGTAAATAAAATAAGATATGATGAAGGTTATATCCATCGAAGACAATGAATTGGATAGATTAGTGCTTCAAAAATTAATCCAGCAAAATGATCAGTTAGAGTTAATAGGAGAATATGAAAGCGCTTTGGCAGCTATTTCAATTATCCGTTCTGCAAAACCTGATTTAATTTTTTTGGACATAGAATTACCAGGGATGACGGGTATAGAATTTATCAATTCATTGAAAGAAGTTCCTCAAATAATTTTTGTAACAAGTCATGAAAATTATGCGTTGGATGCTTTTGAAAATGATGTAACCGATTTTCTATTGAAACCCTTGGAGAAAAAACGATTTAATATCGCAGTTAATCGTGCACTTAAAATTCAGGAGTGGCTTTCCTTGGAATCAACCGATGATCGCTCCGTTTTTATTAGGGTAGATAGAGATGATGTGAAGATTTTTTTAAAGGATATAATTTACGTTGAAGCTATGGCTGATTATGTGAAAGTTCACACCACTGAAGATAAATATTTGGTATTGTCTACCATGAAGTCAATTGCTACTAAATTGCCTGAGGAAGAATTTGTTAGGATCCATAGATCCTTCATTGTAAATATTAACCATATAGACAGTTTTAACGGAAGTGAAGTGGTTATAAATGGATTAACAATTCCAGTAAGTAGATCTTGTAAAAAAGAATTGAAAGGTGCAATGTCAAATGCGGCTAAACGGTAAAAACTGACCTTTTATCGATTTTGACCGAATAAAAGACTTGTAACTCCTTATAATTATTAAAAAACAGCAGAAATGACTAAGAATGTTCCTGTACCTATTAACGAGGAAAGAAGATTAAACGCTTTACTTTCGTATGATATCTTAGATACAGCAAGTGAGGAATCTTTTGATAACTTAACCAAACTTGCAGCCGAAATATGTGGAACGCCCATTTCACTGGTAAGTTTACTGGATGATAAAAGGCAGTGGTTTAAAAGTAAAGTAGGATTGAATGCGGACGAAACACCTAGGGAAATTTCCTTTTGCCAACATGCCATAATGGACGTGGATGTTTTTGAAGTTGAAAATGCTCTTGAAGACGAAAGATTTAAAGATAATGTTCTTGTACAAGGGAGTCCAAATATCCGATTCTATGCAGGACATCCTTTAATCGATGATAATGGATACGCACTTGGTACTTTGTGTGTGATCGATGAGGAGCCAAGGATATTAACCGAACAACAAAAAAATGCATTAAAAATTCTGGCTCGACAAGTTATTAGTCAAATCCAAGTTAGAAAACACAGAGAACAGAATAAAGAAATATTAAGTGAACTATTCAAGTTGACGAATCTTCAAAATGCAATTTTGAACGGTACTACCCATTCCATAATTTCTACTGATGAGCACGGAATAATAAAATCTTTTAACAAAGGTGCAGAGAGATTATTGGGATATAATGCTGAAGAATTGATTAACAAAGAATCACCGGCAATAATACATGTTCCTGAGGAAGTAGTAGCTAGAGCCAAAGTGTTGAGCGAGGAGTTGGGAATTGAAATTGAACCCGGTTTTGACGCATTTGTTGCAAAAGCCAAAACAATGGACGTGGCAGATGAAAATGAATGGACTTATGTGCGAAAGGATGGTAGTAAGGTTCCAGTATGGTTATCAGTTACAGCGCTAAAAGACAATGACGGTAACGTAACTGGCTATTTGGGTATTGCAAGTGACATTTCGGAACGTAAGAAATACATCGATCAAATTGAAAAAGTAAATAAGGAATTGGATCAATTCTCCTACATTGTGTCACATGACCTTAAGGCCCCCTTGAGAGCGATATCTACACTGGTGGGATTCGTTGAAGAGGATTTGGAAGGTAAACTAGAAGGCGATGTTTTAGACAATTTTGAATTGATAAAATCGCGTGTTAAGCGCATGGAAGGTTTGATAAAAGGCGTGTTGGAATATTCTCGGGTAGGTAGGGCAAATGAAGAGAAAGTAGAATTCAGTTCATACGACGCCATTAAAGAAGTTACCTTAGGCTTTAACTCTGACAAATTTACAATTGTCATTCACAATAATCTTCCCAAGATTGAATACAATAGAACCCAATTTGAGCAAGTCGTTCAAAACTTAATTAGTAACGGTATAAAATATCACGACAAGGAAACAGGTTCGATTGAAGTTGGTTATAACTCGTTAGATGGGTTTCATGAGTTTTATGTTAAAGATGATGGTCCGGGTATAGAACCTCAATATCACGACAGAATTTTTGGTATTTTCCAAACTTTACAAGCACGTGATGAAATTGAAAGTACCGGGGTTGGTTTATCGATAGTAAAAAAGATCATTGAAGAACATGGAGGTAGCATTTCTCTAGAATCTGAATTAGGAAAAGGAAGTACATTCAGCTTTACTATTCCGAAATAAAATTTATGGTAGCAGAAAAAAGAAGTTCGAGTTTTTATATCGTAATTGGTTTCTTCATTGGTTTATTATTTCCGGTGTTTGCAACAATTGTCGCTATATATAATCTTGACACGGATGAGACAATAAATTTACCGTTCATTTTTTCGTTGCATCTTAAAAAGCCTCTTTTATTGATCATCGATCTAGCAATTCCTGTATTAACAATAGCAGTGTATATTATAGGAAGTAGACAAGAGAAACTAAAGGATTATGCAAAGCAACTTCAGGACTTGAATGAACACAAGGACGATACGTTAAAAGCACTAAATTTAGAGTTAGAAGAAAAAAATGAAGACTTAAATAAAATAATGTACGTTACTTCTCATGAGCTAAAATCAACAATTAGGGGTATATCAACACTGACTAATTTCTTAAAGGAAGAAAACGCTGAGGAGGAAAAACTACATCTTGAATTATTACTTCAGAAAAGAATAGATAGAATGGAGAAATTGCTAAACGCTATGCTCGTCTACCTAAGATTTAGTAATAAAACGAATAATAGGACCAATATAGATCTGAACAAATTATTTAAAAAGGTAGTATTAGATTATCCAAATGTTAAGTTTCATATAGCAGACAATTTACCTACTGTATACTTTGATGTTAAAAAGTTGTCTTTTGTTTTCAGAGAATTGATTGAAAACAGTATTAAGTTTAGTGTTGATGACCCTGAAATAGAGGTGGTTAGTGAAATTTTAGACGATGCATTCCAAATCACTTTCAGAGATAATGGCATTGGTATACTACCGGAATATAGGGAGAAAGTTTTTGACCTTTATGCTACGATTGAAAATAAAGACTCTCATGAAAATATAGGTGCTGGTTTGGCAATTGTAAAAAGAGTGATGGTTGAAGGTGATGGTACAATTGAAATACTAGATAATCCTGAAAATAATGGAACTGTTTTTAGATTAACGTTAAAAAAATAAAAAACAATTTATGAATAAATTAGTAAGAATACTTGTAGTTGAAGACGATGAAGTTGACGTAATCAATATAAAACGAGCATTTAAGAAAAATAATGTAAAGAATGAGGTCGTTTATGCTAATAATGGGCTTCACGCATGGAATTTGTTAAAAGGAGAAGAAGGTGAGTCTCAATTAGATCCGATGCCAAAAGTCATTTTATTGGATGTCAATATGCCAAAGATGAACGGCTTAGAGTTGTTGGAGAAGATTAGAGAGGATGAAGAACTGAAATCACTTAGCGTTTTCATGTTAACCACCTCAGATGATGATACGGATAAGTTACGTGCACATAATTTGAATGTGGCAGGTTATATTATTAAACCTGTAGATTTCCAAAAATTCGTAGAAGCAATGGCTACGTTGAATAGTTACTGGTCCTTAATGGAATTTGATTAAACAATCATCAACGAAAATTATGTTGCCGAAAACTGAGAACTGAAAAATAAATGACAAAAATACTACTAATAGAGGATGACAAGGCAGATCAATTGATATTTGAAAGGAATATTAAGAAGTCTGAGATTAACTGCACCATTGAAATTGTTGATTCGATTCAAAGTGCGTTAGCTTATTTGCAGGAAAAAGCGATTGATGTAGTTTTTTGTGATTTCAATTTACCGGATGGTGACGCGATTGGGTTTTTAAAGTCGTCTCAAGAGTTTCCGATTCCTGTTGTGGTAATTACTTCACATGGGGATATAGAAAAAGCAACGGAAAGCTTGAAACTAGGGGCTTTTGATTTTGTTACAAAAGATAACATTAATACTCCTTCGCTTGAAAGAATTATTAATAATGTCTTAAGAATAAAAAAAGAAAATGAGAAAAGGCAGGAGTTAGAATTACAACTTCGTAGAAACTATGCGAATACAGCCGCCATTCTTGCGAATACAAATGATGGTATTTGGTCAATTGATAAGAACGGTAAAATTCTCATTGTCAACAAGGCAATAAAAAAATTCACTTCAACCCATTACAACTATGAACCTCAGGTCGGAGATTTCTTTTTCTCTTTACTAAAAAATGAGGAATATGATACTTTGCTGAATGCATACAGAAGTGCATTAAAAGGTGAGTCTGTGGTAATCACTGTGAAGACGGATATAGAAGGAGAAAACTATTTTTTTGAAATCTCTTGTAGCCCGATTTATGAAGATAATGTTATCACTGGAGTAACATTTTTCTCCAGAAATGTTTCAGAAAGGATTAAAGCTGAAAAAGAAATTCTTAAGGCTAAGAAGATAGCCGAAGAAGCATCCGAATTTAAGACTCGATTTTTAGCCAATATGAGTCATGAGATTCGTACACCAATGAACGCCATGATTGGGTTTACAGAATTGTTGCAGGAAACAAAATTGAATAATGAACAAATGAACTATGTTGAGATTATTCAAAAATCTGGTCAAAATTTGCTTGTGATCATTAATGACATTCTTGATTTGAGTAAATTACAATCGGGCAAAATGGAACTCAGGTTGGATAAGACTGATTTAAGAAATTTAATTAATGATGTAGTTAGTTTGTATGTTATGAGATCAAAGGAACAAGGAATTGTTCTTTCTTCCAACATTGATGAAAACATACCGAGTTTAGTGATGGTTGATAATACAAGATTATCACAAATTCTCAACAATGTCGTTAGTAATGCCATAAAATTCACGAAAGAGGGTGGGGTTAGTATTGGCGTTCGTTTGTTAGAACAATTCAATAATAAAGCGAAAATTGAATTTTCTATTCAAGATCAAGGAATAGGTATTCCACAAGATAAAATTGATTCAATATTTGAGGACTTCTCTCAAATTGATTCTAGTTTACAACGCAAAACCCATGGCACCGGTTTAGGACTCTCGATTGTTTCGAACCTAGTTAAATTAATGGGGGGCGAGATTAAGGTAGATAGCAAGCTAAACGTAGGGACCACAATCAGAATTACGATACCTTTTGAAATTCCTGAGACGTCTAAACTAAATGGTGTTCAACAACAGAAAGAATATCAAAAGAGTATACGTTCAGGAACACGGATTCTTTTATGTGATGATGTGGAACTGAACCGCTTGTTGGTGCAAAAAATATTATCTAAGTTCGATATACAATTGGTTTCAGTTTCCAACGGTGCAGAGGCTATTAAGGCGCTTGAGAATGAGGAGTTTGATGTGGTTTTAATGGATCTGCAAATGCCTGAAATGGACGGTTATCAAGTGACTAAAATTGTACGTCAATTTTCTCAAGTACCTATTATTGCCTTGACTTCACATTTATTAGATGATGTTCGCAATACTTGCCTAGAAATCGGAATGAATGGATTTATTTCAAAGCCATTCAAATCTGTTGAATTGATCAATGAAATTGAGAAACTTACGGCCAAGGATAGAGACGTTAAATTACATCCTAATCAATTTTGGGATGAGCTTGATATGCCCACCTTACATCAGCTTGCGGATGGAGATTTAGTTTTTGTTGATAGTTTGTTTACGTCATTTCTAAGTAGTTTGCCAGGAAGGGTAGAGGAGTATAAAAAAGCTATGCATACGAGGGATAGTAAAATTCTATCAGACATCGCACATCTATTGCAATCATCCTTTAAACTTTTTAATCTAAATGAACTTTCATCGATGTCCCAAGAAATTCAAAATGACAATGTGAATGATTCATTGGCAGAAAAATTCTTATCCAATTTACTAGAAGCAGAGAAATTGATCATTGAAAAGAAGAAATTAGTTGCGAAACATTTAGAACAAGTTAAAAATTAAAGTCGTTCTTTCAAGTACCTTGAGCAGCCGCTTCCAAATCTGCAATGATCAGTTTATTCATGGACATAAATGCTTGTGCTACACGTTGAGCTGAATCAGGATCACTCATGTATTCACCCATTTTTTCAGGAACAATTTGCCAGGATAATCCGAATTTATCCTTCAGCCATCCACAACGCCCTTCTTCACCTTCCATAGACAGTACATTCCAGTAATGGTCAATTTCAGCTTGATCACTACATTGCACCACTAATGATGCGGCCTCTGTAAGCTTAAATAAGGGGCCACCGTTCAGTAACATTAATTTGTTGCCCATCAATTCAAGCGTAACTACAATCCCATTATTTTTTAGAATTTTAGCATCGTTGAATATGGAAAGATAGTATTCTGCAATTGGCATCAAATCTCCATTAAACCAAAAACAAGGATAAATTTTATTCTTCATGCACGAGTGTCCTTAAATTCTAATTGTGTAAAGGTAAAGAATTTTAAAAGCATCATTTTATTAATAAAAAATGACTTGTTTCTAGTGCTATTACCTCATGTTTACATTCCGGTGGAATGCTTAAATAATCGCCTGGTAGCAAAGCTTCATTTTTACCTTGCTCATCTTTGTAAAGTATTTGACCACTTATACAAATCAAAAAGGCAGGAATAGTTGTAATGTGTTCTTTAAGTTTTTCACCATGTTTGACTTTTAGCGCAATAACTTTTCCTTTGCCTTCATCAAAAAGAATTTTGCTAAATACAGGTTTATCTTCCTCAGCAAGATTGATAATGTTCATGTGTTTTTTTTTAGTTGATAAATTCTATTAATATCGGACTTGAATACCAAGTCCCCATCCCATGTCACTGTCATAATGTGTTCGTATTCCAAAGTTCTTTGTCAAAATGTACGATAAACCAAACATATATTCCATATCCGTATTCCACATAAATTCGCCTCTAATCCTTTTTGATAGTGGAATATCTTCCCTTGATAATTGTAGTCGAACATAACCCTGGCTATATAATTCTGTGCGGAAATTTATGAGCATTGGTAGGGTATAATTGAATCCTATGCTAACATAAGTACGGTTATCTTTTGTATTGTATTGCCCAAATAGATTCGTTTCCTTATAATTTTTACCATCTTCACGACTGCGCCAATCAAATCCAATGAAAGGCTTAAACCATTGCATTTTACCGATGTAACGTCCCAAATGGGTTTCACTTTCATAGCCTGAAGATATATCTTGTCCAATACGCCAATCTGTTCCAAGAGCCCAGCGTGTGTTTTGAAATGCCATTTCACCATCCATACCGTTGGTAGCCAAGTCGTTTTTAAACATAAAACGTACAGGATCACTTTCATTTTGTAACTTTTTGTAGAATTTCTTTGGATTGGTAATATTAACATTGGAAGGTGAATCTGCATAGGAAAATACCCTGTTCATTCCGGCCATCATGTGATAAAGTATGTGACAATGAAAAAACCAATCTCCCTCAGCATTGGCAAGGAATTCAATTGTGTCACTTTCCATAGGCATAATATCCAGCACATTTTTTAGTGGCGAATGACTTTTCTGGCTATTCAGTATTCTGAAATCGTGACCATGTAAGTGCATGGGGTGGCGCATCATTGAATTGTTGAAGATAACGATGCTAACAATTTCGTCTTTCTGGATAAGGATTTTATCAGTTTCCTTGAGAATTTTGTTGTCCATGCTCCAAACGTATCTATCCATGTTTCCCGTCAATTCGAATTTGAGGTACTTAATCTTAGCGTTTGAAGGAAGTTCAGTGTTTTTTGGAGCTCTGAGACTATCATAACTAAGCGTTTTTATGCGAGAAGTCATTTCGTGCACTTTATGATTGTGTTCGTGTGAAGTTTGCTTCTCTTTCGCTGATGTTTTAAGTTCTGGATACATTACACGATTCATATCCATTTTCTGATTTTGCATCGGCATACCTTTATTGACAAGATTCCCATCCATGCGCATCATGTTATTCATCATTTTCATTCCCTCGAAATATTGCAAAGGAGGAAGAGGCATGGCCAATTGTTTGGGACCTGCTCCAAAATACGCAGCTGCACTTCCCTGCCTGTCTTCAGATGTAAATAACAATTCGTAAGCAGCCGTTGAAGATGGAATGGTGACAATGATGTCGTAGGTTTCAGAAACGCCAATGATCAGTCGATCAACCTCTATCGGTTCTATGTCATTACCATCACTAGCTACAACCATGATCTTGCCTCCTGCATAAGTGATCCAGAAATAAGAAGAAGCTCCAGCGTTGGCAATTCTCAATCTGACTTTGTCGCCGGCCTTAAATTGAGAAAAATCTACTGATGGTTTACCGTTAACCAAAAACTGATCGTAGAAAACATCACTGACATCCATGGCGTTCATCCTCTTCCACTCATTGATAATTTTCGTAAACAAGTGACCTGAAGTAATAGCTTCGGCATAACTTTGAGTAGAATTCTTCTTTATGGCAAAGTAGTCGTTAGCATTATGCAGCAATCGATCGATCCTTTCCGGTTTAATGTTCGACCAGTCGCTTAATATGAGCGGTAGTTGAGGGATGTCGTCGATACCTCTTCGAAAAGTTGGATCATCGGATTTCTTTTTAAGAACCAAAGAACCATACATACCTATTTGCTCTTGAAATCCAAAATGACTGTGGTACCAATGCGTTCCGTTTTGTTTAATAGGAAAACGATAAATATATTTCGATTGAATCGGAATAGGTTGTTGCGTTAAAAAAGGGACACCATCTTCAGTGTTGGGGACAAATAAACCATGCCAATGTAAGGAGGTTGGTTCTTTCAAATTATTGTGTATTACGATCTCTGCTGTATCACCCTCTTCAAAGTATAGATCAGGTAGAGGAAATTGATTATTACCACTTATGGCGTGAACATTTTTACCGGCTACCTGGATTATGGTGTCTCTGAGGTCAATTTCATAATGAACAATTTTTTGAGCAAAAAGAGTCAGACAAGGGCAAATGACCATATTAAACAGCCATAAAAGAAAAAATATTTTGTATTGACTTTTCATAAAGTACTCAATTGCTATTGAAGAATCGAGAAAGGTTTAATAGGAATCACCTTTCGTGATTGTGCTCCATTTTCCTATCATGTTCCAAATGCATTTTATTTTTTCTGAGGTATTTGCAGCAATCAGGCAAGTTTTCATATGCTTCAGTTGGTGCCAAGAATAACTCATTATCAAATCCAGAAAGGGCAATTCGCTTTAAAATGTTTGTGCAAGAAGTTTTTAATGAATCGTATTCAATAGTTGCAACTTTAGTGTCTGTATCCCATGAAAGTGATACTTCTCTTTTTTTTGACCCAGCAGACTCTATGAGAAATTTACAGTCGGTACAATTACCTTCAATTCGTATGTTTTCAAGTTTACTATTCTTAATTTTTTGACATATTGCTTCCTGTTGTAGAGAAACAACAGTAAAAAACAATAGAAATAAATTAATACGAGAGCCTGACATAAATAGTGGTTTCATTTATCGCTAATTCCAGCAATGATTGTTCTTTTAAGTTACATACTTATTTACTGAAATCAAAAAATGTAGTTAAGATTTGTTCAAAGAAAAAAGGTGAATATTTATTATTCACCTTTTTCAATTTAATTAGGACGTTAATTTTACATTGCCATTACTTTCTTTGTTGAATTAAATTCTCTTCTAGCCGTGAAATATTGGATATAAAAATGCGGATGGTAATTCTTGAATAAGCTAACCATTTGGTCCATTTTTACATTTAGATTGTCTTCCATATTTTGAATTATTTTTTCAATAAATTCAGGGTTCACATCGATATTTACATTTTCAGTTTGATGCGTGAAATCGGATCTGATTTGGTCAATACCGATAATAGTATATTCAATTGCTTTTTCATCTAAACCATAAAAGCTAAGTTCTTCGTTATATTTTAATAAATCTGCTTTTAAGGTGGTAAGGTGAACGAAAAGTTGTTTTTCGTCAAGAGCAAGAAACTCGTTGAAATCGACCTTATTCCTGAAACTAAGTTCAAGTAATCCATTATCTAAGCCGAACTTCTCTAGTCCAGCATGTATTAGCAATAACTGATGAACAAAATCTTTCCTTTTAATTATGGTTTTAGGAGAATATTGGGAAACATCTGCAGTTTTCCCAACTTTTTCTAATTCAAACAATTCCGATTCAAACTCTTGAAATGCACCTTTAAAACCTGGCATATATCTCCAGCTGTTTTTATGCTTTCTACAAATGTTTTGAACCGTATTGAACATGTGGATCTTTTTGGCAACCTTCTTTTTCATGACGTGTGTTTTCTGTTTGAAATATTTTAAATAGTGTGTATTACTTACAACTCATTGTTTGTTAATAGGTTACATTGTTTTACAAGTAAAAGTCGTGCCAAACCAATTTATTAAATGTTAAGTTTCGTTAAGGCAAGAAGTACGTTCTGATGTTCCATGTAAAATGTTTTAATTAAAATTCATGGAAATAACCCATCTGCAATCCGAAATTATATAAATAGCCTCGAATAGGATTGTCATAGACCGGGCGCAACATCTGTGAGTATCTTGGTTCAAAACGGATATAATTGTTTGTATTCATTTTAAGATCAATGGGTAAGCTAATCAACAGGGAAGGACTAAAAATAAATGCAGCGCTTTCGTTTGCATAAACAGGAACAAAATCTTTCGAGTTTTCCGTTTCATCAGGACCAATAACTGTATTGTAGAAAGAGGTAAAAGTTAACATATCCAGGGACAGGCCTGCACTTATTCCGAATTGTAAACTTGATTTCTTGATGAATTTATAACTCAATTGAAGAGGAATTCCAAAATAGTGATAACGATCTCTAAAAATGAAAGAAATACGCTGACCTTCCGGAGTTGAACTAGTAGGTGGGTAGGTCACTTCACTTTTCGAACGATAACCTCTTTGAAGATAATGGAACCCTGTTCTTAAAGATAATTTTTCATCTAAGATATATTCAAAAATGAGTCCTGTGGAAAAAAGTGCTGATGCTGTTTCAATACTGTCGCGTTGCCTGAGAATTTCTTTTGTCAAAAGTGAATTATCATCCGAGCGCAATTGACGATATGAAATTTCAGGAGAAATATATGCTCCGATATTCCACGTGGCGCCCATTTCATCCTGTGCATTTACTCCGAATGATAGGGAAACAATCAGAAAGTACTTTAAGTAGTTTATTATCATAAATGATTAAATAGTTTCAATTAGTCAGCGATCTTAACAGTTCTTGAATTTACAAAGAAAAGCATATGCATATGGAAGTTTAGAAGCTTAGCCCAAAGGAAAACCCGATTGGGATATAATAGATAAGATTATTTTTTATTGGAACGGTGTTTCGAGCATAAAGCTGTGTCTCATTTGCTGCTTTACTACCTATAGAAGTTGGATAATATCCATACAGATTAAAATGCATCATTGGTTTTACAGATGGATGATATCGTAGTCCAAAAACAGGATAGATAGTATAACCTTGTTGATCAATATTATTTGCAAAAAAAGCAGTTCCGCCTAATCCAATTTCTACAAAAATGGACTTATGCTGACTCAAATAAGAAATTCCGTGCGTAAAAGTTGTGTATGTAACATTTGAGTTACATAATCCGTCGTTGCAATAATCCAGTGCTTCAGCATACCCTGCTCCAATACGTGCCGTTACCAAATTGTCTCCTGAAATTGGATGCAGACGTTCGTAACGCACGGAGAACATACAAAGATCTCCTAACAGATTAACGCTTAAATTATTTAAAGGGACAACCGATTTAGAGGGTTTTTCGGAGTTTACAGCTTGACTATAAACACCAACTGTGATGAATAGGAGAGCTATCGATAGGTAATTTTTCATAAGTGTTTTTTAATTGTCAGTTTTTTTCGAATAGTTTATAAGCGGCTCTATCAGATTTATTTACTCCAGATTACTAAGTATTTCTTTCGCCTTATCAATCTCTTCTTGCGCGCCTTTGACTATAAGTAAATATCGACCTGAACTCAAATGGGATTCATAGTTCACAGCCTTATCTTCTTTGATACCAATTGTTTTCAATAGAGAAACTAATCCTCCTCCAACTAATCCAAAATCGAATCCCGCGATTGCTCCTACCACAGCACCAGCTCCATACATGAAACCTAAGCCTGGAATGGCAAACAAGCCTATCCCAGATAAAAGTCCGACTGTCGTGCCAATGCCCACACCAATTAAGGCAGGATCATTTTTTATTTTGTCTAGCGGTTGGGTTTCTATTTGGTCTTCAATTATTTCTATTTTTCCAACAATGGAAACATTCTTTAGTGGAAACGAAAAACGCTCCAAAACCTTGACAGCTTCAAGTGCCTCGTCATGTGTGTTATAAATTGCGACAGTGGATTCCATTTTATTTAATTTTATTAGAAAGACATACCCTCTCACTTAAAAAGTAAAGCTTACTTTAATAAAGTACTAAATCCTCAACTACTGAATTGTTCTTTTTCTACAAAGGATATATTTTTTTCAGCCAAATGAGGAATAAAGGCGAATACAATGCAATTGTATCTGTATATTTTAGATAATATCTGTATAGATGAGGATTGAAAAAAAGGTATGCCCTATTTTCTAACGTTTTTATTTCTAAACAAAAAGTTGTCACTATGAATACGGCTTTTTAAATAAAAAGTATCTAATTAGTGCTGAATCATTTTAGACGAGAAATAAAAAGAATTTGTATTTTGAAGCCTTTAAAAACAACAAAATATGAGGTCTTTACTATACATTACATTCATTTTCTCAGTTATTATCTTTACACTCAGTGCTTTTAAAGCAAATCAAAATTGTGTAAACATAGAAATCGAGTATCCAAAGGTATTGGAGGATTCTCTTAAAGTCGATAAACGATACGACTTGAAATTAGTGAGCTATGAAAATAAGCTAAAAGTTATCAAGGAAGTTAGACTTATAACAGGGTGGGGATTAACAGAATGTAAAACTAAAGTAGATCAAGCTCCGGTAATAATACTGAAGAATCTTGAAGGTGAGCGAGCTGCGGCATTAAAGTTACAATTTGAATCAGCCAGCGCAACAGTTGAGGCTATTGAGATAACCGAATAAAAAATTTCTAGCAAGGATATAAAAGAAGTAAGTTTTTAATAATATCAATTTACCTCTAAATTGTCCTTAATGCAAATTTTCGTGAACACACATTTTTCTGGAATTTGGCAATGTTGACCCATTTGTGTTTTTGGTGCTGAGCCATTCTCATGAATGTCTTTTATTACTGATTTCATATTTTTAACTTCCCATAAAAATGGTTCAATTGCCTCTTTTACTGAAATATGACTGAACTTGTTTTGTTCATCATGCATTACAAGAAAAAAGTTTACCTGATCTGAAAAAAGGTGATTAATCACATAATACTTAATGGACAATTTCCAAAGAAGCGCCTCCATATCACTATCATAGCCATGTAAATCGTAAATACTAATCTCTCCTTTTTTATTTTTTTCGAATACATCAACACTTATTATGATTTCATCGAAGGAAAAACATGCATCGAAGAGAATGGACTCTTTACCTTCCTCGAAGGGAAAATTCAAATCGAAATTATCGGATTTAAAATGGCCTTCTCTTTGAGCTTTACCGATACCTCCCGGAAACCTTAAATTGAATAGTAGTTTTTGCGCCTTTCTTTGACGGGCATAAGTCGAGCATCTATCTTCGATGGGTAAACTAATCTTTTGTTCACTGTTCATTAAATACAACAGTTTAGCACATCGCCTCGCCGCAATAAAGTCATCGACAGTATAAAAAATATCCTGCACCATAGGTTAAATTTTGTAAAAGGTAGGTTAGGCAATTAATTAACTTCAATCTTGTTCATGAAATAACTCCATGCCTAAACATATATCAATCGAAAAACAATAAGGTAAGTGAGAAAATAAAAAAAAAATATTCCGATAACCAACTTTAGATAAACGGTAAAATTATTAGTGATAAAAAAAAATGGCAAATTATTTGTTTACATTCGAATTCAAATAAAAATTAAACTTATGAGATCAAAAATTTTAATCGCTATTACAACTGTAATGATGTCCTTAGGACTAAACTCAATTTTCGCCCAATCACCAATGATGGGAGAAATAAGAATGTTTGCTGGTGACTATGCACCTAGGGGGTGGGCGTTCTGTGACGGGCAAATTTTATCCATTGCTGAACATCAAACTTTGTTTTCAATTATAGGATCAACCTATGGTGGAGATGGAGTTAAGACATTTGCTTTGCCAGATTTGAGAGGGCGTGCTCCAATTCATGAAGGTAAAGGTACGTCTGCAACAGCAACAAATCACACTTTGGGTGAAAAAGGAGGAGAGGAGTCTTTGGTGTTAACTACGCCTAATTTACCTGCCCACAATCATTCAGTTTCAGTTGTAGAAGACAAAGATAAAGCCGCTAATCAGATGGCACGACCAACAGGTGAAAAGTCATTTGTCGTTGTAAACAAGAATACAAGTTCTACAACAACAACCACAGGTAATACAGGTAATGCTCAACCCGTTAAAATTATGCAACCTTATTTGACTATAAATTATATTATTGCGATAGAAGGTATCGAGACAGCGCGTAATTGATTTAATACTTCATTAAAAAAAGGCCCTTCATCGAAGGGCCTTTTTTATTTGTGTTAACAATTATTTATTACTATTGACATTGACTCAACTTTAAATGGCTTGAAGGCACAATAAGATGGGTTTGTCCAAATCAATTGGATCTGAATCAAAAGAACAGGCTAAAATGATTTAATCATTTTCATTCATCCATTTATCTTTTGTTAATTAGAACAACCTGTTTAGGGATTACAAAAATCACAGTAAGTCGGTTCTTCAGAAGTTTTATTATTTGGAAACATCTTTTCTTCCAAGTGATTACATGATTGACAGCGATAGATATGGGCTAGTGTAGAGCGCGTTGGTAAACTGCACGCTTCGCATTTCAACCCGCTTTTAATTTCTGTTACCTGAAACCCAGGGAATTGACACGATGGACAAGTAGAATGAATGGCAGTAACAAGTTTCTCGGTAGCTCGTCTGATAACTTGCATTCGAGTAGGGTTGAACATAGCACGCATGTCTGTTTCTACGAGCACCTGTGAATGTGAATCGAGCAATTGATTGAAGGTATGGATAAGCGTTCTTTCGTCACATATTCCTTTAAAAAGTAGTGAATGATCAGTTCTAGAAGTTCTTAGAATCAAGGCATGTGATGGAAATCCCACTTTAGAGGCAAAAACATTAAGTTCTTCAAGAGATGTTACCTCTTCTGAATTGAAATTTGTTTCTGTTGAAAGTTCGCGGACAATAATTTCCACTTTGTTTTTAAGGTCGATAAGAATCATAAACTCATCATTCGCAGGAGAAAAAAACAAGGAAGGATGTGCTCCAAAGGATCCTTCAGTTGCGACCCCAAGATCACACCCAGCTGCTTCCATAGATCTTATACACTTCTCTTTTACCGCACTTATTGGATCGAGTGTGCGCTCAACTTCGCCCGTAAAGGTACCAAGAGTGTCCGTGTCGAATGCCTCATTTGTAAAGCAATCAACGCCGAGTGCCTTCTCGAGAATTTCGGAAATTACCGATTCTTTTTTGTGTTTACCGGCTATGAGTAATTTTCTATTCTTAAAGAATTCTTCCATCTACATTGCAAATGTACATCTAAAGCATATTTTACCGCAAGAACATTAGGATAAATTAAGAGATTCTTAAAGTGGTTATTACATGATGATCACACAAACAACACACCCCTAAACCCACGTGCTGCATAATAAGATTCTGCACTATTGTGGTAAATGAACACTTTTCCATATCTAAAGTCGGCAAATTCGGC
>JBFHIN010000002.1:0-22324 GCA_041596415.1 Crocinitomicaceae bacterium
ATCTTCAGAATCAACAACAGTCAGACTTGTTCCGTTCACTGTTATCGAACCTTTTTCAACGGTAACATCTTCTGAGCTATACTTAAATGTAAATTTCCAACTTCCCTGCTGATCTTCAATGGCCACACAAGTACCGGTCGTATCAACATGCCCTTGAACAATATGTCCATCCAAACGTCCATTCATTTGCATGCAACGTTCTAGGTTGATCTTTGAACCTATTTTCCAATCTGACAAATTGGTTTTTTCTAAGGTTTCCTTGATGGCTGTAACGGTGAAATGATCACCTTCAATAGACACCACAGTTAAACAACAACCATTATGAGCAACGCTCTGGTCGATCTTAAGTTCGTGTGTGAATGATGCTTTGATGGTGAATTCAACATTTTCTTGTTCATGTTGAATGGCGATTACCTCACCCAATTGCTCAATTATACCTGTAAACATTTACGTTTTTATGCAAAGATAAAATAAACTTATTATTTTTAATTTTCTAAATTCCAAGGATGAAATTGCTGCTAAACATGTTGACCATAATGGTCATGCTTGCTACTTTTATTTCGTGCAACCTGGTTAAAATGCAGGCAAAATCGGATCAGAAAGATGTGCAAGAAGTAGCAATTAGGCCGTATTTTCTAAAAAACGATTCATTAACTGTAAAATATTGGAAAGGAGGTAATGGTCCAGTGGTCGTTTTGATTCATGGCTTTGGCGGAAATGCTATCCTCACTTGGAAAAATGAAATGATGGAGCTTGTGAAAAACCACACTGTCATTGCTCCGGATGTCGTGTGGTTTGGAGAGAGCAGATCGACACTAAAAGCCGAATTGAGCACGCAAAGAAAAGCTATAGAGGCAATATTACAAAAAGAGAATATTACGCACGTTTCTGTAATTGGTCAAAGTTATGGAGGCTTTATTGCGATTGATTTTGCTATGAATAATATACGACAGATGAACCGTTTGTGTGTGGCAAATTGCCCTGGAACAACATTCGATGTCGGGGAGTTGGATGCTGTTTGCGTGAAAAACAACTTGAAGAGTATTGATGAACTTTTCATTTTTGAAAATCACAGGAACGTGCAACGATTAATGAATGCATGCAGTTACCACGATCGTCGTTTGCCTGCTCCCATATTAAAACAGATCCATAAGTCTTATTTTAATCAAAATCATAATGAACTTAGAGCCTTGTTGTCAACACTTCCCAATGAAAGAAACAGATTATGGGATATTAAATTATTAAGAAGTGTACAATCGATGGTACTTTGGGGTGAAGAAGATGAAATTTTTTCAATGAAAGAAGGAAAGAAATTTGCCGATACTATACAAGCAAACTTCATTACTATGCCAAATTGTGGTCATATGCCTCAAACTGATAATCCAAGGAAGTTTACTCAAATCATAACAGCATTTTTGGATGCGAAGAACGATTAAATCTTTTAGATATCGAGATTATCAAATTCCATGTAATAAATAGTTCCCTTTTCATCCGAAACTCTTTTTAGCGTACCATTCAATTGTTCTACTAGAGTTTCTATTAATTGCAAACCAAACGTTGATTCGCTTGAGCTGTTTTTCCAACTACCATTATCGCTATATACTACGTTGAATCTCCCATTTTTTTCATCCGAAATATACAAGTTAACGGAGCCATCATTGTCGAAAGCATGCTTCAAAGAGTTGGTAATCATTTCAGACAACAGTAAAGCTAATGGAACCACTGTTTTCATACCAAAATGATTTAAATGAGATTCAACCTTCACTGTAATGGGGATATTCCGCGAGGTAGCAACTATCAGATCATTAATCAATGTTTCGAAATAAGCAGTTGTCTCAATGTTAGAAAGCTCATTTTCTTGATACATTTTTTGATGAATTAAAGACATTGTCATTATTCTGTTAATAGCATCGTCAAAATGGGCTTTTGCTTCTTTACTGGTTATTTCAGAGGCTTGTAAACGTAATAAACTTGTAATTACCTGTAAGTTGTTTTTTACGCGATGATGTATTTCTTGTAATAAGACTTTCTTTTCTTCATGTTGACTCGAAATAAATCTTTCTTTTTCAGCCAAATCCAGATATGCTTGAAGTTGAACTTGTTCCTTTTGTTTTTTCAATTCATTTATTCTTGCACCTAATGCAAAAGATAAGAGTAGCGTTTCTATGGCTGAACCAAATTGCATAGTATAACGTGTGTAATTGTTATAAGGTAGAACATTCAAGTCTTTAAGTATATATATAAGCACGCCAAAAATAAATACTAGCCAAGCTGTAAGAAAATATATGGCGTATTTATTGCCTTTTTTCATTACATAAATCGAGGTGAAAATGACGAAAACAATTACTAAACCGGCGGTTATATCTATAAGTGTAAAACTAATTACATAGCTACCGAGTAGTGCTAATATTATGGCAATGCAGTATGGAATAATTAAAAGTAACGATAGAATGTAAAGTGTTTTATTTTGGTTTTTAACTTTTAAAAACGCATTCATAAAAAGAAGTGAAGCAATACCAACGGTTGACGGGAAGATGAATAAACTTAACTGTGCAAATTCCGGTGAGTTTGGATATAAATATTTAAATGGATAACCTTGTAGAGTTGATTGTGTAAGTAAAACCAGAATTACAAAGACAACATAGTATAGGTAACTTGAATCTCTAACACTTATAAACAAGAATAAGTTGTATATGAGCAAGGCCATAAGAATCCCCACATAAAGGCCACTTATGAAGTCTTTAAATTTAAGGTCATTCAAAATATTATCCTTGGCACCCAAATAAATGGGTAATTGCAAGGATTCTCTTGAGGATATTTTTAAATAATAAGTTTTTGTTTCTCCTTGTAATAATTGAATATCGAATAAGTATTCAGGGTCCTTATATTTTCTTCTATGAAAGGGGAAAATTTCTCCTAATTTGGTTTCATAGAATGCACCATCTTCAAATTTGAAAAACGAAATTTCATCAATAGTGGGTGAAGCGATTCCTAAAAGAAAATTAGTATAATTTGTAGAATTTTTTAGGTTAAGTTTTATCCAGTAATTGGCATTGTTAATACCAAAATTTGGCACTATAGAATTGCTTTTGATAAATTTTTTATCTATTACAGTTTGTATAGTTTGATTTTTACTATCATCCCTATAATATTCTATTTTGTCACCAAGTTGAATTGTCTTATCCGTTTCTAAATTAATCTCAAGAATTTCTGCCGAAACTTTGGAAGAAAGAACGGTTAAAAACACAGTTAATACAGTTAACAAAAATTTCACAAGCGAAACTATATTATTTTGAACAGGCAGGTTACTTCACAAGCAGTAAGTTAACAAAAAAAAATTACACATCAACGTTTTCTAAACTAATTTCATAATGAGTACCATTCGCATCGTTGTTACGTTTTATAGTTCCATTGAGTTGTTCGGTTAATGCTTCAATTAACTGTAACCCAAAACTTGTTTGTTGACCATTTTCTTTCCATATTCCGTTATCTGAATAGGTTACAATGAATTTGTTATCCACCTCGTTATTTATAATCAAATGGATCGACCCTTCCAACATAAAAGCGTGTTTAAGGGAGTTAGATACCAATTCTGAAATTAAAAGCGCGAAGGGTACAATGGTTTTCATACCAACTTTTTGAAGATGCGATTCAATGGTTACGTTAACAGGAATTTTAACCGAAGAGGAACGTATGAGGTCGCATATTAATGTATTAAAATAGTCCTGAACCTCAATTTTAGAGAGCTCTTCGTTTTGATACATTTTTTGATGGATCAGCGACATGGTCATTACTCTATTTATGGCATCCTGAAAATGATATTTTACAAGCTCTGAATCTACTTCTGCAGATTGTAAGCGTAACAGACTTGTGATCACTTGAAGATTATTTTTTACGCGGTGATGTATTTCTTGAATAAGCACTGTTTTTTCTTCATTTTGTGCCAAAATTTGTTGATTCTGCTCGGCGAGAATTGAATTTGCCATTCTCAATTTAGATTCGGCATGATGGTTAGTTTGAATAAACTGGTACACAATGTATGCAATAATGACCATGCATAAACTAAATTCCAAAAATATTCCCGTTAACTCTTGAATAGTGAAATAATGTCTAAAAATTTCGTTGGCGTTAAGGAAAAAAAAGAAATATATTCCCACCGCTTCAATTACGATGAAAAGAATTATGTGACCTATAGTTTTACCCAAATTGAAATAGGAAAATATTACAACTATAACAAGCCACAAGGGTTCAATAAGATGTGGTATACCTTTAACCAGAAAGAGTGAAGAAATGACTATCGTTAAGGTTGACCAAACGATTAAATGGGATACCGTAACGAATTTTTTTGTGGTAAAAAGATAGATTAAAGCAATAAAGCAAATTAGAAAACCACTTGAATACTGAACAAAAAAAGTTGTATTAAAAAAGAAGAAATAAATTGAAATGGGTAAAAGGCTGGTGACAAGTAATAAGTTGATGTTCCAAGCGAGTTGAAAACGTGCAAGGTCATAATAATCAGTGTAGTCGGTTGAAGGTGTACCTAAGAGCGATTTTAACATGTTGGCTTATTCAATGAATTTGTTTTCTTTCCAGTGTCCTTTATAGATTAATCCATTTGCGTATTTCATAAGGCCTTTACCGTCAAGAAATCCATTTTTGAAATGACCCTTGTAGTAATCACCATTCACCCACCACATTTCTCCTTTACCGGATTGTGTTCCCATGTCCCATTTGCCTTTGTACTTATCTCCTGTACCCCAAATCATTGTTCCTTTCCCATGCTGAACGTTTTCTTTCCAACAACCTGTGTAGGTTGCGCCATTGCTCCAAATGATGGTTCCCTTTCCGTGGGCCTTACCATTCTTGAGCTTTCCAGCGTATCGATCGCCGGTTGCATAATAAACGGTGTCATTTTTAATTTCAACCTGGCTGAAGGATTGGAATGAAAAAACTATAAAAAATAGGAAAGTGAACTTACGTAGCATGGTGTTTTTTTATCGTTCAATCTCAAAGATAAGGATTCTGTGCAATAAAAATCTTTGAAAAATAGCAATTGCGTTAAATATCAAAATTCCCAGCAGATTAAATTCTATAAACGGTTTTAGTCGTTTACAAACGAAAAAGACTCGAAAGTAAATGGTTAATAACCGAAAGTGCTTTTTGATCCACCACAACTTTGCATTGTCGATTTCGGAATAAGTGTTCTGAATGAGGACATTAACAAATTATCAAACGTTTAAAAATTACAGACATGAACACACTTAAGAACAAAGTAAGTTTGGTGGGAAGATTGGGTGCAGAACCTGAAGTATTCACTTTTGAAAATGGTAAATCGTTAGCGCGTTTTAACCTAGCAACGAATGAAAATTACAAGGGTAAGGACGGGCAATGGCACGAAGTAACGCAATGGCATACGGTAAATGCCTGGGGCAGAATCGCAGAACGTGTTAAAAAAGCGCTCTCAAAAGGGCAGGAAGTGATCGTTGAAGGAAAACTTGTGCACCAGAATTATGAAAGCAAGACCGGAGAAAAGCGCTTTAATACTGTGATAGAGGCGAGCGAATTCTTGATTCTTTCACCTAAAAATGAAGCGACGAACGATGCGTCTACTAAAAGCGCAAAACCAAAGAAATAAATACCAGATACACTAACCACTGAGCCGGGAAACCGGCTCTTTAAATCAATCAACATGAATCACGTCAATCTTATAGGAAAAGTATGCTCTATACCCAAGATCATTGAACTACCAAATGGCCATAAAAGAGCGCAATTTACAATGGCAACCAAAGAGTTTTATTTAGATAGCGAAGGGAACACGAAAACAAAAAGAAACTGGCATCAACTGACTGCTTGGGGACGCTGGGTTCAAGTAATTGAAGAGCTCTGTTCAAAAGACATGGACTTGGCCATAGAAGGGAAACTTGTTTCTCGATTTTATACCGAGCGTGGAACCAATAAAATGGTTTCGGAAGTAGAAGTAAATGACCTTGTAATTCTTTAAAACACCGGCGATGACAACAATCAGAAATCACATAACACTCATTGGAAATATCGGAACGGCTGCCGAAATCACCCAATTTGAAAATGGCAATAAGGTGGCACGATTCAATTTGGCAACCGATACTTCTTACCGAGCCAACAATGGTAAAATGAAAATAGGAACAGAATGGCATAGGATATTTGCCTGGGGAAATCTGGCTCAATTCATAGAGAACTATGCAGAAAAAGGGAAGAAAGTTGCCATTCATGGACGACTCGTGAATCGAACTTACTTAAATAAAGAGGGTGTAAAACGCAACGTCACTGAAGTTGAATTACACCATATTATTGGCTTATAACCTACATCTAACCTACCAATTTTACGATGTGCAGCAGAAACGCGATTAATTCAGTTAGTCGCGTTTTTATTTTAATAATTGCGGTAATCATTCCAAAGTTGTGATCTTAATCCGATCATAGGAACATGAGAAGTGGCCTGAATTGCCGAATCGTAGCGTAATTGGTATTCGGCAAAGAGATACATTCTGCTTTTCTTCCAAATCTCATAACCTACAAAAACCTGAAAACGGAATCCGTTATTTCCTTTTCCTTGACCGATAAAATTGCCATAATCACCCGGACGGTTCACGTAAGATTGATAAATATCACCACCATAACTCAAGGAGTCCTTATCCCAACCTTGAAGGAAATAGCTCGCAAAGCATTTGGCCATCCACCGCTCCGAGTTCCATTTGAGTTCTGAAAGAAGCTCGTAGAAATTAGCACCATAAGGATGGGCAAGCGTATACCCTTGATTGCCATAATTTTGACCGCTGTTTAAATGCGCATACGTAAAAGGACGAACGAAATTGAATTCACCTCGATAGAAGAAATGCTGTTTCCTTTTATCAAATCTCCCTTTAATTCCCAATTGTGCACCGAACTTATTAGCCCACCATTGCGATTTGGCTTTGATCTCACTCAAATAAAATTCATCTAAGATAAATTGCGAATAGACTTTGGCCTTGTTCAAGGATATCGTAAGACTAGCGCCCAAAAGAACATTATCGGAGCTACCCATCGAATATTCTTGTGGACGATAAAACACAACTGGATTTAAATATTCGGCGTCAAATCCTCGGTACAATAAGGTGTCTTTGGGTTGAAAAACTACAGTTTCAAAAATCCCTAAATTGATCCTTTTGTTGATGTTGTAACTAAGATAATGGGTAGCTCCATTCTTGAGTTTCCAAGAACTATTGCTCAATTGTTCTC
Organism: Crocinitomicaceae bacterium; assembly: GCA_041596415.1. Classification (GTDB taxonomy): domain Bacteria; phylum Bacteroidota; class Bacteroidia; order Flavobacteriales_D; family Crocinitomicaceae; genus M0103. The sequence continues at coordinate 7,255 of JBFHIN010000002.1, forward strand.
TGTAAAACTGATACATCACAGCATATTCGATACGCCAGAATTTAGTACGAATCATGGCAAAAGGATATGGAACACCATAATCAGAAAGGAAAAGTGATCTACTCCCTTCTCCAATAAAATTTTGATCTAAACCTATTTGAAAATTGAAAATAGAATTTGGTGTATATGACATCCTCAAACGTAGATCGCTGAAGTTCACATGATCCTTTTTTACACTCGAGATAAAACTTTTAGGCGGGAAGATAGAATCTGATGAATACGCTCCCTGAATGATTCCTGCGCGCATGTACCATTTATTTTTTAATGAAGCCGCGAACATAAAACCAGCACCGGCTCTGTACTGCGTCTCATTGGAATAGCGATATCCCAGATCAGCCAAGCCTAAAATTTCAAGATTTAATTTTGATGCAGAACCGTTAGTATCTAATTCATGGTTTTGCATTCTTATTTGGGGTAAAACGCTGGTATGCGTTTTAACGTCTAGCTTCACGGAGTCTCTTGGATATTCTTCAAACAAGTACCCAACGTCGCCCTGCGCATGAACTACCCCGCAAAAAATGAATAATATGTAATACCAATACTTCATTAAAAATCAGTGTATCTATTGAATATGGCCGTTTTTAAGCCAACATATAAGGCGTTGGTGATTTTTCGCTCTTGTGTAGAATCAGTTCTGAACAACCAAGAAGCAAACACTGAGAAGTTCATTTTGCGGTTGAATCGGTAACCAAATTCAACTTGTTGGTTAAATACTGATCCGCTTATTTTTCCTGTTTGATTGCTTTTAGCTAATATACTTGTTGGATTAAAGCCATTCAGATCATAATAGCTGCACAACAGATCTACGTAAACACGCTTTACTTCATAGTTGGTTCGAAAAACTATTTCAGTGAAACCATTACCTTTTGGATGTGCAAGAGGCAAATTGTAATTGGAATAGGAAAGACTTCTGTTCTTGGAGACATACATTTTTCCAGAAACAGAATTGTACTCAACTTGCACAAACAGATTTTTGATCTTGAAAAGATCGTAGGCGCGGTACCCAAATTGATAGGCAAGTTGTTTGGTGTCCGTATTTCCAATTCCAAATTGGCCATATAAACCATGACCTGCAGCTAATTGATAATGAAGATCAAGGCCTAATATTCCGTAGGCATTTTCTTCAGAAGCTATAAAAGAAGACAAAAGTGGTAGCGGGTTGTAATATAAGGGATCTACAGATTTGGGCTGAAGCGAATCGTGCCTCGACCATAAAATTCCTTCAAAAAGACTAATTCCAAATTTTTCATTGGCTTGATAACTTAGGTAATGAATCGAAGAATTTTTCGCTTCATAATAGGATTCAACCGTTGAGCTAATTGGTTTTCGCACCAAGTTCATGAGCCTTCCACGGGAAAGGTTATAGGTCCAGCGATCAGAAAGATTAAATTGGGCTCGAATGACAGAGGAAGGGGCACTGTTATCTGATAAAAAAATAGATCTGTAACCATGACCTATAAATTGTGGGGTATTGCCTGCAATGATCGAAACCCATTTTTTAGGTGAAAAGACAATGTTTCCTATGGCATAGGCATAATCGAATCCGTCAACCTTAAATGGTTTTGTTCTGCCTCCACCCGGAATAACAGCATTTTGAACCGTAAAATTTGTATCAGACGAATTTGTATAAATTTCACCCATCTGACGATAATATTCGCTTTGGTAAACGGGGTTACGACTTTGATTTTCAAAAAATGAGGTAGAGAAAGAAAAGTTTTTCAAAAGATCACCTTCAATAAAGAATCCGCGTGTGTTTTGAAACAACTTGCGTTGATTTGTGTCTGCGATATCCTTACCAAGCGTTAAATCAACAACTGGTGAAATGGAGAAATTAAAGTTGTCTCCTTTTACTTCGATGAGATGTTTTTTAAATAAAGTTTCTGTGAAATCATAATATTGCACGCTTGAATCACGGATCACATTATTCAGATCGAACTGACTTTCTAAAATTGGTAAAAAATCGGTCCCAGAATAAGTTTTATTTCTGTTGGAATGAAAAAGCTGGTCCTTATAATACGTATTGAGAAGAAGGGTGTTTTGTTGACTAAAAACAAAAGAACTGAAGCAGATAAAGAGAATATATAAACGACGGGTGATCATTTCAACTTTTGTATCAATACTTGCGATTGCGCTATAAAGAAAGGATTTTTTAAGTTCTCTTTATTATAAGTGAGCGGTTTTCCGGTGGTATAATCAATCACTTCACCACCCAAAGCTTCCAGAATAGCTTGTCCGGCTGCGATATCCCATTCCATTGTTGGAGCAAATCTTGGGTAGGCATCTGCGCGGCCCAAGGCAAGATCAAAAAATTTCAACGAAGATCCTTTTTTGATAAATTCAACATCGGAAAAGTACTTTTTCAGTTCATGTAAATACTGAAGGATTGGTCCTGAATCATGGCTTCTTGAACATGTCAGTACAATTGTATCTGCCATCTCTTGTTTAGGAAGGATTTTGATCCATGCGGATTCATCCATAAAATTGTCCATGTCTGTAAGAAACACGCCGAAATTTTTTCCTCCGAATAATATTTTTTGTTCAGTTGGTGAGGCAATTATGCCGAACACCGCTTGTTGATCTTCAATTAAAGCAATATTCACGGCAAATTCGCCATTTCTTTTGATAAACTCTTTGGTGCCGTCCAATGGATCCACACACCAAGATTGTTTCCAAGTTTTTCTAATATGGTAATGCTCTTTTACGGTTTCTTCTCCTGTAATGGGAATTTCAGTTCCAATAAGAATTTGAGAAATTATTTCAGAAGCGGCAAGATCGGCTTGCGTAACAGGCGATCCATCCATCTTTACTTCTGTTTCAAAACCTGCCAAATAGTATTCCATGATTTTTTCTGATGCCACTGCCGCTGCTTTAAGCGCAATTTTATAGGAATCAATTCTTGGAATAGCCATGGTTTTTTCTTAGGTTGATTATGACAAAAAAAAGACCGCATAAGCGGTCCTTTAAATATATAAAAATGTATTAGTGTCGTATCACTATTTTTCTATTGATTGGTTTAATGCCGCTACCCTCTATTAAAATGAAGTAAACACCATTTTTAAATTCAGACACATCTAATTTCTTATTGTTATTGATAGAAGTTTCTCTTACAATTACATTACCAAGTGCGTCAACGATTTTATAGCTGGCATTTTCTATCCCATTTAAGTTGATCGTTAAATAGTCTGTAGCTGGATTTGGTAATAATGAAACTGAAACCACTTCTTTAACCTCTTTGATATTTGCCGTAAAGTTTACCACAACATCAACTGAATCCGTGTTTGTTACACCGTCATCCGTAATATAATAACGATAATGCGCAGTTCCACTTACGAAATCATCCGGATCGATAGTTGCCTTTAATTTAGCGTATTCTCCGTCAGCAACATTGAATAATACTGATTGAGAACCAGGAGTTGTCCAGCTATCACCGGGCATTTGTCCGCTCGAGTAACAGGTTCCTCCAAAAGGATCTGTACCATGTCCCCAACAAAGTCCATCCTGCCATCCAGTCGGAACCGAAATCCTAAGTCTCGTAACTCTCCACTGGTGTGTTGTTCCTGTATTATTGATGATATCTAATGAAACATCAAAAGCCTGATAATCAGGAGCTACTACATTGATCGTCTGCCCGGAAACATCGGTTGATTGTCCCGTTTGCTTTATCTCAATACCATCCTGAGCAATTGAGCTCATAACTGCAGATCCTATTAAAATAACAGAAAGTAAAATTTTCTTCATAATCACTTCGTTTGCACTGTTAATAACAAATATAATGAAATTGATTAATAATTCCACGTTTCTTCAGTGTTCGGAAACTTTGAATCAACAAAGGAATAATTTAATCACAAGACGAAAAAACACAAATTGTACCAGAAATAAAAGGTTTGAGGAGAGTATAAAGTTAGTTGTGTAAATTTAGGAATTCAATAATAGAGTTGATTATCTATACAAATCGGTGTTTAAATTACCTTAACTTTGAGTTCGGCAAGGTATTTGAATTGCCGTGCAGGAAAATTAAAACCAATTAACTATGAAAAAAATACTTGTACTTGCTTTAGGTTGTTTGTTTCTATTCAATTCTTTTGGTCAGGAGGAAACGGCTCAATCCACTAAAAAACTACCGGCTGTTCAATTAAAAACTATGGATGGAAAATCTGTGAATACCGCTGAGTTGGGATTGAAGGGACCTGTAGTGATAAGTTTTTGGGCAACGTGGTGTTCGCCTTGTAAAAAGGAATTGAACACGATTCATGATTTATACACCGACTGGCAGGAAGAAACGGGAGTAACCTTGGTGGCCGTTTCCATCGATGATGAAAAAACTAAAAATTCTGTGCCTTTGTATGTGAACGGTAAAGGCTGGGAGTATTTGGTGTTGATGGATCCTAACGCAGATTTTAAGCGTGCGATGGGTGTAAATAATGTTCCTCACACCTTTTTAATAGATAATCAGGGAAACATCGTGTATTCGCATAACAATTACGCTCCAGGTGACGAAGAGAAATTGTACAAAGAAATTTTGAAATTGACGCAGAAAAAAGAATTATAATACCAGTTATTTAACGGAATGCGAAAACTACTCTTATGTTCGCTGATAGGATGTTGGTCTCTGGCAGGACAAGCACAAAATAATCAGGGAACATTTACAGGAAATATTGAATCTACTTTTCAATACTTAAATAAAGATACGGTCATCGGGGCAACACAACCAGATTCAAAGGGTTTGCTCAATTCATACATGAACGTTTTTTATACCAATGGAAATTTCAAGGCAGGAATGAGAGTTGAATCTTACCTACCTAGAATTCAAGGATACCCAAATCGATTTGACGGAACAGGTATTGGTATGCGTTACATCGGCTATCAAAATGATTTTATTGATGTTACGTTAGGGTCGTTTTATGAGCAATTCGGTGCCGGTCTTGCTTTCAGAGCTTATGAGGATCGTGCTTTGGGATATGACAATCTCATGGATGGGGCACGATTAATTTTGCGTCCAGGTAAGGGTATTGTACTGAAGGGAGTTTATGGGTATCAGCGTTTTTCATTTCAAAAAGGACAGATCGTTCATTCTGAAGGTATTACAAGAGGGGCGGATGCCGAAGTGAATATTAATGAGCTGATTCCTTCGTTAGCGGAGAAAAAATTACAAGCTTCAATAGGCGCATCTTTTGTCAGTAAGTACCAGCCTGATAACAATGAATCCTTGATTCTACCTGAAAACGTCGGTGCATATGGCGGAAGAGTAAAATTAAAATATGGTAAGTTCTCGTTAGATGGTGAATACATTCAAAAGGAACAGGATCCCTCTAGCGATAACGGATACATTTACAATTATGGGCATGCAGCATTGATTAATTTTGGATATTCTCAAAAAGGTTTTGGTATCTTGTTATCTGGAAAATCTGTGGATAATATGAGTTATCGTTCGGATCGAACTAAAGACTTACAGGATCTTTTTATCAATTATTTACCCGCATTGAACAAAACACATACGTACAACCTGGTGGCAACCTTATATCCATATGCTACTCAGCCGGTAGGAGAAATTGCCTATCAGGCCGAAGTGTTGTATACGTTTAAAAAAGGATCAGTGATTGGTGGAAAATATGGAACATCCGTAAATGCTAATTACTCCATGGCCTACAGACCTTTGCAGCATATGAGTACGATCAATCCATTGGATTCGACGGGTGTGGCATACGTAGCTAGGCCCTTTGATATGAGTGACAGTCTGTACTGGCAAGATATAAACTTTAACATCACTAAAAAGTTCAACAAAAAGTTTAACATGGTCCTGAGTTATTTTAACATCATGATCAATAATGATGTGGCCAAGGTTTCAAACGATGCCAAGGGGATAATTTCTTCACATATTGCTGTTGCAGAACTTGGGTATAAAATAAATTCCAAACACTCACTTCGCATGGAGTTACAAGGCCTTTTCACAGATAAAGACAAAGGGGATTGGGCAACTGTCTTATTGGAATACAATGTCTCACCGGATTGGTTCTTTAGTTTCATGAACCAGTACAATTATGGTAACCCGGATCCGGAAAAAAGAACAAATTATCCTATCTTAACATGTGGATATATTCGTGAAGCTACGCGTCTAACCGTTTCTTATGGTAGACAGCGAGCAGGATTATTCTGTGTTGGAGGCGTTTGTCGCTTCGTGCCGGCATCCAATGGTTTGACGTTGAGCTTTACACAAAGTTTTTAAAAAAATAGAGATGAGATACTTAATAATATGTTTAGGACTGATATGGGGAGTTTCGACAAGTTGTGATCACGTCGATAACCCGTATTTGGGAGCCCCAAAGATTGATTTAGACACGACACTCTATCCCGGTTTATGGAGTGATTATGTGGCCAACGAATGGCCAACTTTTTTACCCAATGCGCAAACCGATAGAAATGTACTGATCGAAGATTTTACTGGACATAAATGTACGTATTGTCCTGCCGCTGCAGACCTTGCACACCAATTGAAGGAGGATAATCCGGGAAGAGTATATGTAGCAACCATACACTCGGGACCGGGCGGAATAGGTGACTTCCAGTCAGTGACACTGCCTGATTACCCAACGGATTTCACTAATGCACAAGGATTACAAATAGGCACTTATTACGGAAATAACGACGGCGGTTTTCCGGGGAATCCACGTGGAGCAATTTCAAGGATCACTTCCGGAGGCGCGATTTTTCAGAGTCCTACTCAATGGACAGCGCTGACTAATGCCATGTTAAGTGCCAACAGTTTAAAAGTCAAGATGCAATCCAAGTTGAATTATTATCCTACAACAAAAGGAGCTTATCTACATCTGGAAATAGAAAAAGTAGACGCTAATCTGGTTGATGACCTGGCCGTTGTTGTTTACATGATCGAAGATTCGATAGTTGGTGATCAGAAAATGGGAGATAACTCACATAATGCATCGTACGTGCACAGAGATATTCAGCGCAATTGTGTTGATGGAAGAGCCTTTGGGAGAACACTCACTTCGGCAGATTTGACGGATGGCAAATATTATGTGAATTACAGCTTCAAAATTCCAAATCAACTGGATGGTAATTTTAATGCTGAAAACATGTACTTGCTGTGTTATGTATACAGTAAAAGCAGTCATGAAGTGTTTCAAGTGATCAAACAAAAGATTGTTCCCTGATATCATTTGACAGCTTTTTTATATGCTAGAATGCAGTGGATTTTTGTTTAAAAAGTGATTTTAACATTTTAAGCATATACGATATTCCAATTTTTTTCGTTAAATTGATCTGAATTAACTATTATAGCCATGTTTGAATTAACGAAGAAAATCCTGATGAAGGTGAGTTTCGACGCTCAGTTATTTCAAAAAGAGTTAAACAAAGCCCTAAATTGGATTACCGATGCTGAGGAGCTCAGACGATTTAAAGAATGGTGCATCATTGAGTTTGGTGCCAAGTATCCAAAAATTATTAATAAAGCTTTTGCAGAAACAGTTTTAAGCTAAAAAAGGGGAGCATATTTGCTCCCCTTTTTTAGCGTATAATTTTAATAGTTACTCAAACTCAATAAGTATTGAACCTTTGTCAACGACCTGGTTGTTAGCAATAAAAATCTCTTTTACCGTTCCCATTCCTTCAGCTTTTAAGACATTTTCCATTTTCATCGCTTCAAGGGAAAGAATCTCGTCGCCCACATTTAATTCTTGTCCAACTTCAACATGAATAGCAACAATTCTTCCAGGCATTGGCGCCTGCAATTCTTTCAGTTTACGCACTTTTGGCACATCAAGACCCAACGCAGAGATTAGATCGTCCAACGGGCCTTTTTTCTTGATGCTGAATACGCGGTGATTTATTTTAATAATCAAGGCATTTGCTTCGGAATTCTCTTCCATCAACTCTCCAAAAAATGTTTTTCCATTATAAGTTAAGGTGAAGAATCGGTGATCATCCCATTTTAAGACAGCTCCATCCGTGCCTACAATTTGTTTATCATCAAAATTCCAAAGTCGATTTGCCATTCATCCTGTATTTCCTACAAAAATAGTAGAAAGATAATCCCTTAACGTATTTATTGAAGAGAAATTAAAATAAAATAGTCAGTTTTGTACAGTTAACTATTCTAGCATATGAGAAAATACAGTTTTGCACTATCCCTATTTATTTTGGTTGCATGCGGAAGCACTAAAACTAAAAAAGAAGAAACCGCTGTGGTCGACAAAGATAACGTTGAAATAGTCGATGCTACCATTAAGACTGACAAAGAAATACCGCAACAGCGTGCTGTTTATCATGCTGCTAGAACCATTAAAACAGATTTAATCCACACCAAATTGGAAGTGAATTTCAATTGGGAAAAGTCACAAATGAACGGTATTGCTACAATCACAGCGAAGCCTCATTTTTATGCCTCCGACAGTTTGTATTTGGATGCTAAAGGAATGGAAATTCAGAAAGTGCAGATCAACAATAAGGATTTAAGCTACAGCTATGATAGTTTGGTGTTGGCCATAAAACTCGATAAGCAATACACGAGAAATGATAATTATACGATTGTCATTAATTATATTGCAAAACCTGATGATCGTGAAACGGGCGGAAGTGCTGCCATAACTTCGGATAAAGGATTGTATTTTATTAATCCGAGAGGAGAGGAAAAAGGCAAAATGCCACAGATCTGGACACAAGGTGAAACAGAAGCAAGTTCCGTATGGTTTCCAACCATCGATTCGCCAAACAGCAAAACAACGCAGGAAATCTTCATTACCGTTGCAGATAAATACACGACACTTTCCAATGGTAAATTGATTTCTAGTAAAAAGAACACCAACGGCACAAGAACTGACCACTGGAAACAAGATCTTCCACATTCTCCTTATTTGTTTATGATGGGCGTTGGTGAATTTAAAGTTGTAAAGGATGTTTACACGAGAGCTGATGGATCAAAAATGGACGTTCATTATTACGTAGAACCGGAGTGGGAAATGTACGCTCGCGATATTTTCGGGGAAACACCGGCCATGATCGATTATTTCTCGAAATTATTGGATGTGCCATATCCTTGGGATAAATACCATCAGATCGTTGTGCGCGATTACGTTTCCGGAGCAATGGAAAATACAGGAGCTGTGGTTTTTGGCGATTATGTATATAAAACAAAACGCGAGCTATTGGACGAAAATGATCAATCTACCATCGCACACGAGTTGTTTCATCACTGGTTTGGCGATTTGGTAACGGCAGAGTCTTGGTCCAACTTACCCTTGAATGAATCTTTTGCTAACTATTCGCAGTATCTGTGGGATGAATTTCGTTATGGAAAGGACGAAGCAGATTATCAGGCTGAAATTGAAGCAGATGGTTATTATCAATCGGCTCAAATGCGCGGCTATCATGATCTGATCTGGTTCGATTATGACGATAAAGAACAGATGTTCGATGGTCACTCTTACAATAAGGGCGGACGAATTTTACATATGTTGCGTTCCTATTTAGGTGACGAAGCATTTTTCAAAGGAATGAGTGAGTATTTGAAAAAGAACAAGTTCAAACCTGCAGAGTTTCATCAACTGCGTATTGCTTTCGAAGAAGTTTGTGGAGAGGATCTTAATTGGTTTTTTAATCAGTGGTTCCTGGGTTCGGGGCACCCGATTTTAGATATCAAGCAGAAAGTCAATAGCGAAAAAAATACGGTTACCTTAACAATTCAGCAGAAACAGAACTTGGAACTTTCACCTATTTTTAAACTTCCGATTCAAATTGCAGTATACGACTCCAATGGAAAGCACATACACAAGGCTGTTGTCGATCAATTGACACAAAGTGTTGAATTGCCTTTTAATGGAACCCTTAAGTCTGTGGTTTTTGATGATCAGCAGATGCTGTTAGCAAAGATCAGGGAAGATAAACCTAGTGAACAATATGTATTTCAATTTTACAACAGCACTAAATACAGAACTAGAAAAGAAGGCCTGATGTTGGGCTCAAAATTGAAGGATCAACGCGGACAACAACTTATTTTGGATGCACTGAACGATCCCTTTTGGCATATGCGCCTGCTTGCCATTGAAAAAGCCGTAAAGCTAAATGAAGAAAACAAGAACAAGGGGAATGCCCTAATCAAGGATCTGGCAATGAACGACAAGAACTCTCAAGTTAGGGCCGCAGCGATTAATTTTCTATTTGGAACTTTACCCGCAGATCAACTTGAAGTAGTGTGTAACGACCGTATTAAAAAAGATTCTTCTTATTTGGTGGTATCGACAGCACTTAAGAATTTAGGTAAAACGAACCCGGATCAAGCAATGCTCATGGCCAAAGATCTGGAAAAGGAAAGTTCTTCTAAAATGATTACCGGTGTTGCTCAACTTTATGGAGCTTTTGGTACAAAGGACAATTTTGGATTTTTTGAAAGTGCTTTATTGGGTAACCAACTTCAAGGTTTTGACCAATTGGGCGTGATGAATTCGATGACCTATTATTTATCACGTCAAGAAATTGATCAATTGGAAAAAGCCCTTCCAGTTTATCAATACTTAAAGGAAGATGGCGCATTTTACACACAGATGTTTCTCGGCCAAAACATCAATTACTTACTTTCACTTTTCGATGACTCCATTTTGAAATTGAAGGAGGAAATTGAAATACATGAAAAGAATAAGGACGTTGCGTATGCAGATCAAGCCAGAAAGAAAATGAAGCGGTTTGAAGAACTAAGAAAGAAATATGCTGCCTTAGCTGTGAAAGAAGAACAGTAAGAGCTAATACGTTGATTTATAAGAAAGGAGATTTGTGAATCTCCTTTTTTTTTGCCGTAACTTTAATCAAAAATTTTTCAAAAAGTATAGGACTTTAGAAAAATGACATTATATTTGATTAATAAATCGTCAAAAAATTGTTTAAATAATCAACAATGAAGCATTTAAAAGTAGGAGACAAGGCACCGGAGTTTGAAGGAATTGACCAAGAAGCGAGAACAATTCGTTTAGAGGACTTCAAAGGCAAGAAGGTGGTGCTCTATTTTTATCCGAAGGATAATACACCGGGATGTACAGCACAAGCATGTAATTTAAGAGACAATTATTCGCTTTTACAGAAAGGTGGAATTCAGATCATCGGAATCAGTGCGGACCCCGTGGTTTCACATCAAAAGTTTATTGAAAAATACGACTTGCCCTTTCCGTTGATTGCAGATGTGGACAAGACGATCATTAAAAAATACGGAGTTTGGGGACCAAAGAAATTTATGGGGAAGGAATATGAAGGTATTCATCGAACGACTTTTTTAATAGATGAGGATCAAAAGATCGTAAGGATCATAGAAAAGCCTAAAACGAAGGCTCACGCAGAAGAAATTTTAGAACAATTTTAATTTTTTTAGTAGAACGTAAATAGATTACGACCTACCCAGGTAATTTTGTCTTAATAAATTAATAACCACCAACTTTTGTGTTACGAGCAAAGGAAGGAAAAACAAAAACGATATGGCAGTTAAAGAAGTAAATGCAGAAAAACTAAAAGCCCTCCAGTTAACCATGGAAAAACTGGATAAAACATTCGGTAAGGGTTCAGTAATGAAGTTGGGTGATTCACCCGTTGAAAAGGTGGAAGTAATCCCAACGGGATCTTTAACACTTGATCTAGCTCTTGGTATAAATGGATATCCAAAGGGGCGTGTCGTAGAAATATATGGTCCTGAATCATCGGGTAAAACGACCTTGGCAATTCACGCGATCGCTGAAGTGCAACGACAGGGAGGTATTGCAGCATTTATCGATGCAGAGCATGCTTTCGATCAATTTTATGCAAAAAAGTTGGGTGTAGATATCGATAACTTGATCATTTCACAACCCGACAATGGTGAACAGGCTCTGGAGATTGCTGATAATTTGATCCGTTCAGGTGCTATTGATCTGATCATTGTGGATTCGGTGGCAGCTTTGACTCCGAAGGCGGAGATCGAAGGTGAAATGGGTGATTCACAAATGGGTCTGCAAGCGCGTTTGATGTCGAAGGCGCTACGTAAACTTACCGGGTCGATTAATAAAGCGGGATGTTGTTGTATTTTCATCAACCAGTTGCGTGATAAGATCGGAGTAATGTTCGGTAACCCGGAAACAACAACAGGTGGTAATGCACTGAAGTTTTATTCTTCCGTTCGTATCGACATCCGTAAATCAAGCCAGTTGAAAGAAGGTGATGAGGTGATTGGTAATCGCGTGAAAGTGAAAGTGGTAAAAAACAAGGTAGCACCACCGTTTAGAAAAGCGGAATTTGACATCATGTATGGAGAAGGAATCTCCAAAGTAGGTGAAATCATTGATATAGGTGTTGATCTAAATATCATCAAGAAAAGTGGTTCATGGTTCTCCTACGGAGAAACCAAACTGGGACAGGGTCGTGATGCGGTGAAAGCACTAATTAAAGACAATCCTGAACTAATGGAAGAGTTAGAAGAGAAGATTAAAGGCGCTCTTGTGAACGGAAATGAACTTCCGGTCTTACAAGACTAACTGCATATCGTAAGAGAACGGCCCTACATAAGGGCCGTTTTTTATTTGTATATTCGTCATTGAAATCGCTTTTGTAAAGGCATGACACAGATATCATTTATATTCAATAATTCTAAAAGACATTCCAGAAAAATTCAGGAATTGATTGAATTATGTCAGGCTCAAGATGATTTTAAAGTGTTACTAAATCATACCTCAAGACCCAAAGAAGCTATTTCTTTTGCCTACCACAATGCACTTGATGGGATTGACGTAATTGTTGCTGTAGGTGGCGATGGAACAATAAACGAAGTGGTTAACGGTATCATGTTCAGCCCAAACCGACCTTATTTAGCCATCATTCCCAACGGAACAGGTAATGATTTTGCTAATGAGTTGGATTTCAATTTTGATTTCAAAGCCTTTATCGAGAATGTCAGGAAACGGCATGCGCAACCCATGGATATCATAGAAATTAGAAATAAAAGTAAAAATTTCTATTTCATAAATATTTGCGACATTGGTTTCGGTGGAAAAGTTGTAGAAATTCTTGAAAATCAGCGACGACTTTTTGGTGGAAGAATGTCATACCCCTTCGCCATTCTTAGAGCATTTGTTTCTTATAAAAGACCAATTATCAAATGCGTGATGGATGATTATACCTATGAAGGAGAGATTTTATTAATTGCGCTATGTAATGGTTCTACTTTTGGTGATGGACTTGTGATTTCTCCAAATGCAAATCCTCAAGATGGAATTATGGAAGTGGCTATCTTTGGAAAAGTATCACTCTGGGACTATGTCAAGAATTTGAGAAAAATAAAAAAAGGTAAATTCGTAGAACACCCGCAAGTAAAGTACTTAAGAACTAAGAAAGTTGTTGTTTCAAGTGATGACACTGCGGTTACCTCCGAAATGGACGGCGAACACCTCCCTTTAAGAAATTTCGAAGCAGAAGTTTTACCGCTTGAAATTAGCGTAATCAAATACTAAACAACACTTTTCTCTTGATAGCTTAATGTACCTTGTGAAGCGTCGAGGGTAGCTTTAATGCCTATGGGAATTGTGATCTTGAGTTTAGTATGACCAAAGGGCGCTCCGAAATAAACCGGGAAATTTACTGCGATGAAATGTTGATAAATAACTTCTTCCAATGTAAATGAGTGGTGTGGTTCTTCGGGAATACATTTTCTAAATTGACCCAGTACCAATCCGTTGATCTTGTCAAATACGCCATGATGCTTTAACTGGGTTAACATTCTATCGATCCGATAGGGTTCTTCCTTAACTTCTTCTAAAAAAAGTATTTTTCCCTGCCACTCAGGTTCATACACCGTACCAATTGAGCTGCACAAGACCGTAAGATTTCCTCCGATCAACTCACCTGTCGCTATGCCCGGAACAATGGTTTTCGGCAAAATATCTTCCTGCTTTATGTTCAGTGTATATTGTGGTGTTAGACCTTGAACAAGAATCTCATCCAGGCTGCTCCAACTAAAGGAATTCCAAGTGGAGTTGGCATTGGGCCCGTGAAAGGTTATCAATCCTGTTCTTTTAGTTATGGCAAATAACAATGTTGTTATATCACTGAATCCCATAATGATTTTAGGATTGGCTTTAATTTGCTCAAAATCCAAAAATTCCAACATGCGGGCTGCTCCCCATCCGCCACGTGAAAAGAAAATGGCATCGATTGTTGGATCTATGATCATCTGCATAAATTCATCGGCTCTTTTTTTGTCCTCGGCAGAAAAATACCCCTGATTTCCTTTTGCGTTTGGCCCAACAAGCACCTTATACCCTTTGGTTTTTAAAAATTGAACACATTCATATAGATCTTTGCTATCCCACACTGCCCCGGCCGACGAACAAATCCCAATAGTGTCACCTGGTTTCAAACGCTTCGGTAAGCTCTTTTCCGGAATATCCTCAACGGATGCATTGGACAATACTCTTGGTAGAAAAAAAGCAGTTCCTAAAACGGGTAAAAAATTTCTTCTAGAGATTTTCTTCATCTTTCGGAAGATAAAAATAATTAATGGCAAAAAGATGGAAAGTAGCGTGAATAAATGTAAATTTGTTTCGGAAACTTTGGGAGTAACTAGTTGATAGTTTGAGAAATATCCTTAGAACCTGATTTGGTTGAGACCAACGGAGGGAAAAGTTTAGAGGCCTATTTTAATTTTCTTCAGCTTGCCTCCCGTTTCCCGAAACAAAAAATAAGACATATGATTTCAGTGAAACTGAACACATTGAATATTGATCTTCAAGAGGAGATCAGCGTCGAAGAATTGCTTCGCCATCAGAATATTGCTGAAAAGGGAATCGCTGTCGCTATCAACGAAGAAATTTTATTCAGGGATTCCTGGGCTACAACGCGCTTGAAAGATCAGGATGATATTCTAGTAATTCAAGCTACCCAAGGAGGTTAAAAAATAGTAATCAAAATACATGAAAAAGAAAGACACTGCACCAACGCAGAACGGAATCACAAGAAATCCGTTCCCTAACTCTACAAAGATCTATGTTCCGGGGAAAATACATCCGGA
>JBFHIN010000003.1:0-17956 GCA_041596415.1 Crocinitomicaceae bacterium
CGTTAATGAGTTATTCCACATTTCGTACAAACCCTTCCCAACAAGAACTTCTGACAAACTGGCTTGAACCTTTTCAAGATCAGGTTTAGGAAATACGCCCAATGAACTGTTTAACTTTTCAGGCAGTGGAACATTATTAAAACCATATATACGCAAGATTTCCTCAGCAAGATCAGCCTGACGCTCAACATCTACTCGATACGCCGGAACCATCACTTCACTGATCTCCTCACCCTTTTTTGCAATCTCGATGTCCAATAATTCTAAAATTTGATCCATTTGACTATTCGTCAAAGCAGTTCCTAAAAGTGCGTTGCAACGAGCGTATGAAAATTCAATTTTTTTGTTTTCGATTTTTGTAGGATAGATATCCATCGGTTCCATAGCAATCTCTCCTCCTGCAATTTCCTGAATCAACAGCGCTGCTCTTTCTAAAGCAAATTCAACCATGTTTGGATCAACACCTCTTTCAAATCTAAAACTAGCATCTGTATTTAATCCGTGGTATTTTGCAGTTTTTCTGATCGAAACCGGTAAGAAGTAAGCTGCCTCCAAAAAAACATTTTTTGTTTCGGTTTTGATACCTGAATGTGCTCCACCGAAAACACCTGCAATACAAAGATTTTCTTGACCGTTGGTGATCATAAGGTTTTCGGCCGATAAGGTGCGCTCAACGCCATCTAGTGTGGTGAATTTTTCACCTTCCTTAGCATTTTTCACAACAATTTTTCCGTTCAAAGTACTGACATCAAAAGCATGAAGTGGTGTTCCTAACTCGTGCATCACATAATTAGTCACGTCAACCACGTTGTTTATTGGTGATATACCTATGGCGCGCAAACGATTTTGAAGCCAACTAGGCGAAGGTTCAACGTTAACACCCTTGATAGTTGTTCCCATATAACGTGGGCATGCTTCAGTATTTTCAACGGATATCTCAATGTTCAATGTTTCTTGTGATACCTTAAATGCACGCACATCAGGAAGGAGCAAGCTCAATTTTGCGTTATGATGAAAGTTTTCAAAGGCAATCAAATCACGCGCTACTCCTACATGTCCCATTGCGTCCGCACGATTCGGCGTCAACCCAATCTCTAGTTGATAATCATCCTCCAACTCCAACACTTGCGCCAGCGGTTGACCAATTTCAGTTTCGGGGGCTAGCACCATGATCCCTGCGTGGGATATTCCTATACCAAGTTCATCTTCGGCACACAACATTCCGTTCGATTCTACGCCACGTATCTTGGAAGCTTTTATTTTAAAAGGCTCTCCACTGCTGGGGTACAGAGTACATCCCACCATTGCAACCGCTACTTTTTGTCCAACTGCCACGTTTGGAGCACCACAAACAATTTGTAAAACATCACTTCCTACATTTACGGTGGTCAATTTTAATTTATCGGCATCAGGGTGTTTTTCACATGTCAGTACTTCGCCGGTAACAACTCCTTCAAGACCTCCCTTAACGGCCTCAATTTTTTCAACGCTTTCAACCTCAAGTCCTGTGCTCGTTAAAATTTTACCGATTTCTTCAGCTGAAGCAGTAGTATCGACGTATTGTTTCAACCAATTGTAGGAAATTTTCATGTGCCTTTCTTATAATTTTTATCGAAAGCAAAGTTAATCATACTTTAGAAAAAGCCTTGATTTGGAGCGATAAAAAGACACAAGTCATTCATAAGAAAAAAAGAAAAAAGCCTACCTGTTGTTCATCAAATTCCTTGTATTTTTATGGCACAAAAAATTGTACTAATGCGTTTCTGCTTCGCCTTTCTTTTCATTTTCATGAGTTTTGGAATTCTCTATGCTCAAAAAAGCACACTAAGTGGATACATTACCGATGGAAGAAGCGGCGAAGCATTGATCGGAGCCAAAGTGTTTTTTCCTGAATTGAGTCAAGGAGCTTTGACCAATAATTATGGATTTTATTCAATCACCGTTCCTTCAGGCGTATACAAAGTGGAATATAGAGCTACAGGAATAACCACGGAGGTAAAAGAGATCGATCTAAACAATGACGTGAAGCTCAATGTAGAAATGGGCACAAACACGCAGGATCTGCAAGAAGTTGAAGTTCAGGGTAAAAAAGGAGAAAACGTAAATTCCACTAAAATGGGACAGATCGAGCTGGAAATTGAACAGATCAAAACACTCCCTGCATTTATGGGTGAAGTTGATGTGGTGAAGACCATTCAGTTGTTACCTGGTGTGAGCTCTGTTTCTGAAGGTGGACAAGGCTTTTACGTTCGTGGAGGAGGTCCGGATCAGAATTTGGTTTTGTTGGATGAAGGAGTTGTTTATAATGCAGCCCACCTATTCGGTTTCTTTTCCGTTTTTAATGCCGATGCAGTTAAAAGTGTGAATTTGATCAAAGGCGGAATGCCTGCCAATTATGGAGGAAGAATGTCGTCTGTATTGGAGATCAACATGAATGAAGGAAACAACAAGCGCTTTAAAGTGAAAGGTGGAATTGGTGTAATTTCCTCGAGAGCTACTGTCGAAGGTCCCTTAAAAAAGGATAAAGGTTCTTTTATCGTATCAGGGAGACGAACATACATCGATCTCATCATGAAAGCCGCCATCCCTGACTCTTCACCTTTCGCAGGTTCAGGATATTACTTCTATGATCTCAATGCAAAATTTAATTATAAAATCAGTGACAAAGACCGGATATACCTAAGCGGCTATTACGGTAAGGACCTTTTCAATTTTGGAAGTAAAACGGATAATTTTGATGTTGAAATGCCATGGGGCAATGGAATAGCGGCTTTACGTTGGAACCACTTGTTCAGCAATAAACTTTTCATGAATTTAACATCCACATTTTCTGATTACTCCTTTGCTTTTAAATCATCGCAAGATCAATTCAGATTTGAACTAAAGTCGGGGGTAAGAGATTTGGGTAGTAAAGTAGATTTCACCTATTACGCTTCTGCCCTACATAAATTCAAGTGGGGAGCTGATTACATTTTTCATACCTTCACCCCAACCAGTGTTTCGGCCTCCTCCAATGATGTGACATTTAACACTGGGGCAGCTCAACAATTGTTCAGTCACGAATCAGCACTTTACTTTTTAGATGAGTTCGATCTTAACGAGAAGTTACGATTCAATGCCGGTATTCGTTATAGTATGTACCAGCAAGTTGGACCGTTTACGCGTTATATCAAAGGTGATATTTCAAAGCCAGACACTTCGATACAGTATGGAAAGAACGAATTGATCAAATTTTATCATGGATTAGAACCTCGTTTTAGTTTACGCTGGTTATTGCCTGATAAAAGCGCCATAAAAGCAGGATATTCATACAATTATCAATACGTTCACCTCACTTCACTCAGTGCAGTTTCCCTACCTACAGATATTTGGTTTCCTACCACTGACAAAGCTAAACCTCAACGGGGGTACCAAGCTTCAATAGGATATTTTAGAAATTTCATGAACGACAAAATCGAAACTTCTGTCGAATTGTACTATAAAGGGATGAACAACTTGATCGAGTATAGGGAAGGAGCACTTCCCGGTGACGACATTAATGACAATACAGATAATTTCCTTGTATACGGAATTGGTTGGAGTTATGGAGCAGAGCTATTCATTAAACGTTCCTTCGGAAAATTGACGGGTTGGATAGGCTATACCTGGTCGAAGACGGAACGTAAATTCGACGATTTGAATGAAGGAATGGTATTTCCCGCTAAATATGACAGACGACACGATTTATCGATTGCTGCAGGATATAAATTAAATGAACGCTGGACCTTTGGAGGCGCGTTCATTTATGCTACAGGAAACACCTTAACGTTGCCTACTTCATGGTATGTTCAGGGACAGGATCTATTGCTCAATTATGGTCCTCGAAATTCAACACGCATGGCGCCCTATCATCGTTTAGACCTGTCTGCAACACTGTATGACAAGGCATTTAAAACCCATACGGACCCAGAAAGCGGCGAAGAGATTCAAGTGAAAAAGAAATTTAGAAGCAATTGGTCGTTCTCAATCTATAATGTATATAATCGAGCTAACCCGTTCTTTTTGTACGTAGATAATGACGGTAATTTTTTCAACGGTGATTTTAAAATTTCCGTTAAACAAGTATCGCTATTTCCTATTATACCAAGTGTTACCTGGAATTTTGAATTTTAATAAAAATATATGATCCAACGTTTTAAATATTTTCTTCCGTTTCTTTTACTCCTTATGAGTTGTACGAAGGAAGTAAAAATAGACATCCCAAATTATGAAGAGCTCGTGGTCATTGACGGAAGTATTGAAACCGGATGGCCACCAATCGTTTTGTTGTCGCGAACCAGAGACATTTATTCCCCTACCAATCTGGACGCCTATTTAAATGGGTTCATTACAGGAGCAGTGGTAACTGTTAGCAATGGAACAACGACTGTACAATTGGACGAGATCTGCACCGATGCGCTACCACCCGGAACTGAGCCAATTGCTGCCGCATTATTTGGCATTCCAGAAAGCGAACTTGCCAATTACCATCTTTGCGCTTATACAAGTTTCA
This sequence comes from Crocinitomicaceae bacterium, assembly GCA_041596415.1. Lineage (GTDB taxonomy): Bacteria > Bacteroidota > Bacteroidia > Flavobacteriales_D > Crocinitomicaceae > M0103. The sequence goes on from JBFHIN010000003.1 coordinate 4,532, forward strand.
ATACGGCTATTTGGGGTCAAGTGGGAAAAACGTATACCTTAACGGTTACTTACGAAGGTAAAACCTACACTTCTCAAACTTCAATTCTTACACCAACGGCATTAGTGAAAACCTATTGGAAACCAAATGGAGAACTAACCAACTATGGATTTTCGTGGGCAACTTTGGCTGATCCCGCCTTAAGCTACGATGCCTATCAGTGGGAAGTAAAATACTTAAATGACGCCTTCTTTTCCAAACCTTTTAGTCCGTTTTTTGACGATCAATTCTTTGATGGGCTTACTTTTGATTTCCCCTATGAAAACCCTATGAGCTTCGATGATCCTGCAGTACCCAACGACTATAAGGGCTATTTTAAGCTTGGTGATACCATCGTAATTAAGTTATCAAAAGTAGATCGTGATGTATACGAATTCATGGAAAAGAAATACACACAAATCTATTCTTCAGGCAATCCATTTGCCACACCAACCAATATTCCTTCAAACATTAAAGGAGGAGCCATTGGTGTGTGGGCTGGTTATTCAACATGGTTCGATACCTTGATCTGTAAACCTTAGAAAAAACTAGTAATAATTACCTAAGAGCAGGTAGTTTTTTACGTAATCCTCAATGCCTTCTTCCAGTGTATGGAATGGTTTTGTATAACCTTGACCGATTAGTTTGCTCATATCAGCCTCGGTAAAATACTGGTATTTATCACGGATATCTATAGGGGTATCTACAAAGTTGATTTTCTCTGGTTTACCCAAACTTTTAAATGTGTTTTTTGCCAAATCAAGAAAAGTGCGTGCTTTGCCTGAACCGAGATTGTAAATTCCTGATGTTGGCTTGTTCTCCATCAAAAATAGACAAACAGAAATAACATCTTTAACGTACACAAAATCTCTGAGCTGACCACCGTCTGTATAATCCGGATTATGGGAACGGAACAATTTCATTTCACCGTTCTCCTCGATTTGTTTAAACGCGTGAAAAATTACCGAAGCCATACGCCCCTTGTGGTATTCATTCGGTCCATAAACATTAAAGAACTTCAATCCGGCCCAAAAAGGTGGTGTTTCTTTCTGATCGAGTAACCAATTATCGAATTCGTTCTTTGAATCACCATAAGGATTCAACGGCGCTAGTTTTCCAATAAGTTCATGATCATCCTTATAACCATACTCTCCTAAACCGTAAGTTGCTGCTGAGCTGGCGTAAACCAAGGGAATATTGAATTTGACACAGGCTTTCCAGATCATTTGTGAATATTCAACGTTTAACTCGTCAAAAATGGACTTATCAAACTCCGTTGTATCTGTTCTGGCTCCGATATGGAAGATAAAATCTACTTGTGAACCAAAGTCTTCCAGCCACTTAAAAAAGTCAGACCTACCAACCTTTGCCGTTAAGGTTTTACCAATTAGATTATTTTTCTTTTCTGATTTACTGAAATCGTCAACAACGACAATATCCTCGTAACCTGCTTCGTTCAAGCGGCTAACTAAACAGCTCCCAATAAAACCGGCAGCACCTGTAACTACAATCATTTATGTAAATTAAAATAAGCCGTTGATCTCGGCGTCAATTGAATTTATAATTTTCCCCAGATCTTCTTTGCTTTCTGGAAATCTATTGTTGTCGATATCTACGATTAGCAATTTTCCTTTATCGTATGTTGAGATCCAAGCCTCGTATCTTTCATTCAACCTTTTTAGATAATCCAAACGGATGCTTTCTTCATAGTCTCGTCCCCTGGCCTGTATCTGATTAACTAGCGTTGGCACACTTGCTCTCAAATAGATTAAAAGATCCGGTGATGAAACAAAGGAATCCATCAAGTTGAACAAAGAGAAATAATTTTCAAAATCTCGTGTAGTCATCAGCCCCATAGAATGCAAGTTAGGTGCAAAAATGAAGGCATCTTCGTAGATCGTTCTATCCTGGATTACGTTTTTTTCTGTTTCCTGGATTTCCTGAATCTGTGTAAATCTACTATTGAGATAATAGATCTGCAAATTAAAAGACCAGCGTTGCATGTCTTCATAAAAATCATTCAAATAAGGATTTTGTTCAACATCCTCAAAATGCGTTTCCCATCCGTAATGGTTGGCAAGAAGCTTCGTAAGTGTCGTTTTTCCCGATCCTATATTTCCGGCAACAGCAATGTGCATAATCTTCTAATTTAGACCGTCTAAATTACAACAAATGATCAAACTGACAAGGAATTAATTTGCTAATCTGAAGACCGATTTTATTATTTTGGCATTTGTTCGGAAGTAGAAGTAATTACCGTCGAATTTAAAATCGATAACATCAGCTATGGGCATTTCCAATTCAAAATTTTCCTCAATTTCCATGGACTGAAAAACCAGTTTATTATCTTTTTTACAGATGATCTGCTTATTCCAAACATAAAAATCTTCTACTTCACCCAGTTGAAACCGACTGATCAAGGAACCGTAAACATCAAAATTGTAAAGTACACTTTGATCATCCAAAATGAAAAGTTGATTATTTAACTCTTTCATCATAGTGATATTGGAGATATTTAAAATTCCTTTTAAATTCTTTATTTCTTGGGATTGTTTTGAATTTCCTAGACTTAACAAGAGTAGTTTGGAGTTCAATTGATCGAGCACCCAAAATTTATCAGGCTGTGAGGAAGTTGAGATAAGCGTAGCATAAGCAACGTCATACTGACTTAAATCAGTACATTTTTCAGTTAGGGTTAACGTATTATCGAGCACGCAAACTAATTGTTGTTCCTCAGAAAAAGTCACGATCTTCATCGTATTTATCAGCTGAATTGACGTAAGATTACCCAATGATTTAATACTTTGAGAAAACTTCAGAACTCCACTTGAATCATATTTGATCATGTTCTTACCACTTACCACGTAATAATTACCTAGCACATCAGTTATCCAATGATCGATCTTGGTAATTGGTAATTCATTTTTGATCACCCATTTAGCTTGTTCATTTTGAGCATTAGCGACAATACCCAAAAACAAAAAAAATAGGGAAAGCAATTTATTAGTCATGGGTAATTATATTTTGATGCTCCAGCTGCAATATCTGTTCCAGAAGATCGCGATTATTGCTTAGCCTAGGAATCTTGTTTTGTCCTCCTAACTTATTACTTCTTTTCAGCCAAGCATCAAACGTACCTTCACTTACTTTTTCGATCACAGGAGATTGCAAGATCATATTTTGATAGCGTTTGGCATCGTAATCGGAATTGATCTGACGAAGATGCTCATCCAATAAGCTGCAAAATCGATCCCAATCATCAGGAGATCTCACAAATTCTATCAGCCACTGATGCCCTCCTCTTTCGATGGAAGTCATATAAATTGGGCCTGCAGTATACTCTTTTATTTGCGCTCCGGTTTTTTTGGCGGCATGTGCAATTGCCTGTTCTGCATTTTCAACCACCAATTCTTCTCCAAAGGTGTTGAGATAACTCTTTGTTCTTCCCGTAATTTTGAAGCGATACGGTAAAGTACTGGTAAATTTAACAGTATCCCCTATGATGTATCTCCACAAACCTCCATTGGTTGAAATAACCAAGGCATAATTCACATCCGCCTCCACATCTTTCAGATCAATTACTGTCTTGGAATTCACCCCATTAAATTCAGACATGGGAATAAATTCATAATAGATTCCGTAATCCAGCATCAATAGGAGTTCATTTGTACCGGCCTGATCTTGAATTCCGAAAAACCCCTCTGATGCATTATATGTCTCAACGTAATTCATATTCGGGTCCGGAATAAGATCTTGAAAATAATTTTTGTACGGTTCAAAACTCACTCCCCCATGCATAAATAACTCCAGATTGGGCCAAACTTCTTTCAAGTTATTTTTTCCACTTATTTCCAACACCCTATTGGCTAGCACCATTGTCCAACTTGGAACCCCCGCCAAAATGTAAACATCTTCCTTAATGGTGCTTTCGGCCATACGATCAATCTTTTCCTCCCATTCACTCATCAAAGTAATCTCTTTATTGGGAGTTCTTCTGATTTCAGCCCACCAGGGTAGATTCTTAACAATTATTGCCGAAAGATCGCCGAAGTATGAATCTGCGCTCAGTGGATTGATGTGCGTGCTTCCCCCTACGATCAAATGCTTACCGTTGTATAATTTGCGGTTTGGATGATTCTCATAATATAAGGCCAATAGATCCTTTCCGCCTTTGTAATGACATTCCTCCAAGGATTCTCGTGTAACCGGAATAAGTTTGCTTCCTCCAGAAGTAGTTCCTGATGATTTTGCAAACCATTTTGTATCTGAATTCCAGAGAAGAGCTTGTTCTCCAGCCATAACGCGTTGAATTATAGGCTCAAGGGTGTCATAATCCTGTAATGGACAACTTTTTTTAAAATCTTGATAATTGGATACACTTGAAAAGTTATATTTTTTGCCCCACTCAGTGTTTTCGGCAGACGAAATCAACTTCCCAAGCAATTCCTCCTGAACCTCGTGCGGAAATTTACGAAACAGATCAATCTGATGAATACGCTTCTTCATGATCCAGGCAAAAAGAGAATTAAAAGGCATACGCGTGTATTTGTATAAAGGTACAGATTTCCAGGCATAAAAAAAGCCGCTCCAAAGGAACAGCTCAATATCAAATTTATACGGTTCTTATCCCCAAATCAAAATTGAAGCAATAATTGCAATGGCGATGATCGTATAAATGGTTGCTAAAGCTGCAGTTGATTCTTCGAAGAAATTATCAGACATAACGTTTTGTTTTTTTTCAAAAGTATAAAAAATATTTCACCTTATACAAGGATGCAGAAATTTAATCGCTTCGCCTCCCTAAAAGTATTGACACATAATACAATACGGTTGTTAACGCACCCAGCGCTGCAACGACGTAGGTCATAGCCGCCCATTTCAAGGCGTTTTTTGATCGCACAAGCTCTTCACGCGTTGAAATCCCAGAACTTTCCAGCCAATTCAACGCTCTTTTAGAAGCGTCAAATTCAACAGGTAAGGTTACAAAACTAAATAAGGCCATTGCTCCATAAGCACCACAAATGATTAGTAAAACTGCGTCGATGGGAAACACCGAATACGTAAATGCACCTCCAAAAACCGTCAAGGCCATAATAACATTCAGAATCATTCCACTAGCATTCTGAATAGGAACAAGTTTTGTTCTCAAATTCAATGGTTTATATGCTTTAGCATGTTGAAGTGCGTGACCACATTCGTGTGCCGCAATCGCAGAAGCTGCAGCATTAGCACCATTATAAATATCATGAGATAAATTTACTGTTTTATTCATGGGATTGTAATGATCAGTCAACTGACCCTTTACTGATATCACTTTAACATCAGTAATGCCATTTTCTTTCAGCATCAATTCAGCAATCTCCCTACCTGTTAGATTGTGCGCAGATGGAATTCTGCTGTATTGTTGTAATCTAGATCGCAGTGTTGCACTGACGATCATTCCGATCAACATAAACACTATACTTATTACTATCGCTGGTGTAAAAATCATATAGAATACATTTAACAAGGTCTAATTTAACACTCCAAGTTATACAAATCAATTTTTTGAATGTTAAGAAAATAAAAAAGGCCACCTAAACAGCAGCCCTTTTATTCAAATTAGATCGATATTAATCTCTAGAACCTAAAATTCTTAATAGAGAAAGGAATAGATTAACGAATAGGATATATAACATCAATCCGCCAACTAACGACATCTTGCTTCTATCCATTCCAGACATTGTTGTGTCTTCCGAAATATTTTTCAACTGTTGCATGTAGTATGCTGTAAGCCCAGTAAATACGAATACACCTACAACAGAAATGATAAACCCAAGCATATCACTTCCCATGAAAATATTTACAATTCCTGCGATAAAGATTCCAATGAACACCATATACAACAAACTTCCGAATTTGGTAAGGTCTGTTTTCGTTGTGTATCCCAACACAGCCATTCCAGCAAAAGCTCCTGCTGAAACTAAAAATGTTGATGCGATTGCCGGAATCGAGTATACTAAAAAGATCGCCCCTAAACTTAACCCCATTAATCCTGCATAAAGAACAAAAAGCCCCATTAAAACAGCCAATGACAAACGTTGATAAGCCATCTGGATTAAAAGACCTAAGCCAACAGGTGCGAATGCCACAACATAAAATAAAGGGGAAATTCCTCCAGTGGCGGTAACAAAATATTTTAGAAAAAACTCTGGTGTTCCGGCCATGTAGGCAATCAAACCTGAAATAGCCAATGCTCCAAACATATAACCATATACGTTTCTAAAAAATTCACGCGATATTTCCTTTGAATACCCTTCGTGTTGATTTAAATAATTTTCCATTTTACTTAGTGTAATTTTGCTTGTACTAAATTAACAAATTCTCTCCTTGTAGAGTCGTTCTTTAAAAATAATCCTGTGAAGGCACTGGAGGTAGTGACTGAGTTTTGCTTCTGTACACCGCGCATCTGCATGCACATGTGTGAACATTCGATCACAACGGCAACTCCCTTCGGATTTAAAGTGCGCTGAATGCAGTCTCTGATCTCTATAGTCAAACGTTCCTGTACTTGCAAACGTCGCGCATATGCATCTACAACTCTTGGTATTTTACTTAATCCTACAATTTTCCCGTCAGGAATATAGGCAACATGAGCTTTTCCAAAAAACGGTAGTATGTGGTGCTCACAAAGTGAATAGATCTCTATATCCTTAACGATCAGCATTTCGGAATACTCCTCCAAAAAAATCGCTTGCTTGATGATCTCATCCGGGTCAACAACTGAACCTTGTGTTAAAAACTGCAAGGCTTTTGCCGCTCTTTCCGGTGTTTTCACCAAACCCTCTCTTTGCGGATCTTCACCGAGCTTTTCGATAATGTTTTTAAAATTATCGGCCAGGATCTCTGTAATTTTATCTTCTTGCATTTTATTTATTTTTGTTCCATGATTAGAACAATTACAACTTAAAATGGTTCTTTACCACCATAATATTCAACGTAGTTGTTTTCAGTTTCAACTAACTTAATTTTCACCAATTCACCACCCGCCTCAGCGATAGGTTCCTTTATGCGATCCCAGATCTGAATGGCCACGTTTTCAGTGGACGCCAACATTCCCTTTAAAAATGGAACATCCAAATTCAGGTTTTTATGGTCGAGGGGCTCCACTACTTCTCGCTTTAAAATTGTGCTCAAATCTTTCAGATTGATCACGAAGCCTGTTTCAGGACTAGGTTTACCTTTCACCGTTACAAAAATCGAAAAATTGTGACCATGCCAGTTCTTGTTACTGCATCTACCAAATACTTCCTCATTTTTTTGTTCCGACCAATCTTCTCTCCACAATTTATGGGCAGCATTAAAAGTTTCCCTGCGTGTTATATAAATCGTCTCCACTCTATTCAATTAAAGCACAAAGATAAAGCAGAATTGTCAATTTTATGGCTTTTGTATCTTCGAAGTACTTAATTTTGAATTCAAATGCTGCGATTGATTAATTTTGAGCACTAATTATTCCATATGTATACCCAATATTCTTCTTTGCTAAATAATTTAAGTCTGGCAACAATTTTTATACTTGGATTTACCATTTTTTCTTGTAGTAATTCAACAAAAGAGATAAATGAACAAAATCAAGATTCGCTCGAAACAGCAACTAATGAAAAAGAAGAAATTATTGAGGTGAAGATTCAATATCCTGAAAGGTTAGAGCAAATTGGCGACACACTACAAAAAATAAATCTACCGCTACGATTAGATAGCAATTTCGTCAGTAAACCACGCAGATATCGTGCTATAGACAATGTAACAATTTCGGAACTAAGTATAAACTTTACGAGCAAAAATGAGCACGATAATTGGCTGATATCAGAAGTATTGAAAATTAACTCCTTAAAGCAATCAAAGAAATATAAAAACTACGTATCTAAATTGGATATCGGTCAAATGAAGGATGCTTCTGCCTACATTTTGAATCAAATTACATTCAAAGATACGGCTGTCATACTTTGGGCAATAAACTATTCTTCCTACGAAGCTTGTCCATTTTATGCCGGAAGTGAGTTTTATGCCAGTTTGATTCACCAAGGAAAGGTGCTCAAGTCGTTCAAAGTAGCAAAGTACGAAGGTGCAGGAGATGCTCCTGTTCATTGCGAAACCTTCGAAACCGCAGTGCTCACTCCAGACCATAAATTCAAGCTCAACAGAAATTCGAAATGCTTCGAGGAGGAAGAACTAATCGATCAAGCACAATCGAAAGAAGTCATTGATCTGAAAAAATAAACGTTGAAAGGGTCAGCATAAATAAATTCTTCTTTAGAATCATTCAAAATTAGGGTTTTCTTATCTTTGTCATTAGTTATGAACGAAGGAATAAAAAAATCATTCAATGTTCGCGAGATTCGCGAGCAATTCCCCGCACTTCGTCAGTTGATCTATGGTAAAAGCCTGATCTATTTTGATAACGGTGCGACATCTCAAAAACCAAAAAGTGTATTGGACGCGATCAACACGTATTATTCGCATGATAATGCCAATATTCATCGTGGAGTTCACTTTATGAGTCAACGTGCTACTACGGAATATGAACAAGCCAGAAGAACGATCCAAGAATACATCAATGCAGAAAAATCTGAGGAGATCATTTTTACCAAAGGTACTACGGATGGAATAAATCTGATAGCTTCATCCTATGGTGATCTTCTTTTGCCAGGCGATGAAATAATCATCACCGCTATGGAACACCACTCCAACATCGTTCCATGGCAAATGCTTTGTTCCAGAAGAAAACTCGTGTTAAAAGTTGCACCCATCAACCAGAAAGGCGAATTGATCATGGAAGAATTCGATAAACTGTTAAGCGATAAAACTCGACTTGTTTCCATTTCACACATTTCTAACACATTGGGTACCATCAACCCAATCAAAGAAATAATAGCTAAAGCACATAAAGCAAACGCTATCGTTGTTGTTGATGGAGCACAAAGTATTCAGCATACCCCTATAGACGTCAAAGATTTGAACTGTGATTTCTTCGTTTTTTCTGGCCACAAGGTATTCGGACCTACAGGAATTGGAATTTTGTATGGTAAGGAGGAAATACTAGAAAAAATGCCACCATATCAAGGTGGAGGTGACATGATCGAAAAAGTTACGTTCGAACGAACCACGTATAATGAGCTTCCATTTAAATTCGAAGCTGGAACTCCGCATATTGCAGGAGGAATTTGTCTAGGAAAAGCCTTTGAGTTTCTTAAAACCTTAGATATGGATGCCGTTCAGGCTTATGAAAGAGAACTAACTGAATACGCCCAGGATATGCTCGACACGTTTGAAGATCTTGTTCTGGTAGGCACAGCAAAGAAAAAAACAAGTGTGGTTTCTTTTAATGTTGACGACATTCACCCATTTGATCTTGGTACGTTGTTAGACCGTCAAGGTATTGCTGTTAGAACAGGGCATCACTGTACACAACCATTAATGGATTTTTACAATATTCCCGGAACAGTGAGGGCATCATTTGCATTTTACAATACGAAGGAGGAAATTGACGTTTTTATTAAAGCTGTAGAAAAGAGCATCAACATGCTAAAATAATTTGGAGATGCAGGAGATAGAGATTATGAGTATAGAAGAAAAACAGCGCGAAATAATTGATGAATTCAATGTCTTTGAAGATTGGATGGAGAAATACGAATACATCATTGATCTGGGCAAGGAGCTACCACTCATTGACCCGGAAAAGAAAACGCAAGATAGAATTATTGAAGGGTGTCAATCGAGGGTGTGGTTGGATGTGGAATTCAAAGAAGGGAAAATGATCTTTTCTGCCGATTCGGATGCCATCATCACCAAAGGAATCATAGGTTTACTGATTCGCGTGTTGAACAATGAAGCACCTGAAGATGTTGCCAAGGCTGATCTTTTCTTTATTAAGGAAATTGGCTTGCAGGAACACTTATCCCCAACAAGAGCCAATGGCTTGGCCAGTATGGTAAAAAAAATGAAGATGTCGGCAATTAAATGGAGTTTGGAGCATGGAAAGTGAAGTAGTGAATTTAGAAAATAAAATTGTTGAAGTACTTAAAACAATTTATGATCCCGAGATACCGGTTGACATTTTTGAGTTGGGGCTCATTTATGAAGTCAAGATCGACGAAAACAAGGACGTCATCATTGAGATGACCTTAACCTCGCCCAATTGTCCGGTTGCAGAAAGTCTTCCAAAAGAGGTTGAAGATAAAGTTGCCAGTGTAGAAGAGGTCAATTCTGCCAAAGTGAATATTGTGTTTGATCCACCTTGGGACAAAGACATGATGAGCGAAGAAGCAAAACTGGAGTTGGGATTTTTATAAATTATTAGAGTATGAGAAGAGTTGTAGTGACGGGGATGGGCGCATTGACGCCAATAGGGAATAATCTGGAAACTTTTTGGAACAATTTAAAAAACGGCGTTAGTGGTGCTGCACCAATCACCAAGTTTGATACTTCAAAGTTTAAGACAACATTTGCTTGCGAACTTAAAAACTTCAATCCTGCAGATCATTTTGATGTTAAAGAACTTCGCAAATACGACCCTTTTTCGCAATATGCACTTGTAGCAGTAGACGAAGCTGTCAAGCATGCAGGAATTGATTTTGAAACACTGAACAGAGATCGCATCGGCGTAATTTGGGGATCAGGAAATGGTGGTATACAAACCTTTCAGGACCAAATGATGGAATATTGTGCAGGTGACGGAACGCCGCGTTTCACGCCTTTCTTCATTCCACGCATTCTTGTAGATATTGCATCGGGGATCATTTCCATCAAATATGGTCTTCGCGGTGTTAATTTTTGCCCTGTATCAGCCTGTGCCACTTCAAATACAGCCATTATTGAAGCCTTCAATTACATACGTTGGAACAAAGCAGAAATGATCATTACCGGTGGTTCTGAAGCCGCTATCAACGAAGCTGCCATAGGTGGGTTTTCTTCGGCAAAAGCCTTATCAACACGCAATGATTCTCCGGAAAGTGCCTCACGTCCTTTCGATGTAAGTCGTGATGGATTTGTGATGGGTGAAGGAGCAGGAGCAATAATTTTGGAAGAATATGAACATGCTATAACACGTGGTGCTACGATCTATGCCGAAATAGTGGGTGGTGGAATGGCTGCAGATGCTTATCATCTTACGGGAACTCATCCCGAAGGAGATGGTGCCGTTTTAGGCATGAACGAAGCATTAAAGGAAGCTGGCATAAGCGCCGATGAAGTAGATTACATAAATATGCACGCTACATCCACCCCATTAGGTGACAATTCTGAGCTTATAGCCGCAAAACGTGTTTTCGGAGAGCGTCAGTCTCTGAGTGTTTCTGCAACAAAATCAATGACCGGTCACTTATTAGGTGCAGCCGGGGCCATTGAAGGTATCGCTTGTATCATGGCCTTGAAAGAGGGAATTGTTCCACCAACGATAAATACTTCGGAGATAGAACCAGATTTTAAGGATGCATATGATTATCCTATGGGAAAAGCTAAGGCAAAAAGCTTGAACTACGCCATGAGTAATACATTCGGATTTGGCGGACACATCGCTTCAATCTTAATGAAGAAATTCTAATAAGCACTTACAACTCGTCTTTAAGGTAACGCGCCGTGTGTGACACATTGCCCTTTTTGACGATCTGCTCCGGGGTACCTTCACAGACGATCATTCCGCCTCCTTTTCCTCCTTCCGGACCAACATCAATGATGTAATCGGCAACTTTTATGATATCGAGGTTATGTTCGATCACAAGTACCGTATTTCCTTCATCTGCCAAACGTTGCAGTACTTCTAACAAAAGACGAATATCTTCAAAATGTAGACCTGTTGAAGGCTCATCGAGGATATAAAATGTGTTTCCAGTACTTTTTTTGGCTAATTCTGAAGATAGCTTGATGCGCTGTGCTTCGCCTCCGGATAATGTAGTTGAAGATTGACCCAGCGTTACGTACCCTAGACCCACACTCAAAAGTGTTGAAAGCGTACGATGAATCTTTGGAATAGGTTCAAAGAATACAGTTGCGTCTTCAATGGTCATTGCCAGTATGTCTGCGATGGATTTCCCCTTATAACGTACTTCCAGAGTTTCTCTATTATACCTCCTTCCGTTACACGTTTCACATTCAACGTAGACATCAGGAAGGAAATTCATCTCGATAACTTTCAGCCCCCCTCCCTTACATGTTTCGCATCTTCCTCCACTCACATTGAAAGAAAAACGTCCTGCCTTGTAGCCACGAATTTGTGATTCAGGCAAACCTGCGAAAAGAGACCTTATTTCATCAAATACCTTAGTATAAGTAGCTGGATTTGATCTGGGTGTACGTCCAATAGGACTTTGATCGATCTCAATAACCTTATCTAGGTGTTCCATCCCTTTGATATCCTTGTATGGTAATGGTTTTTTTACGCCATTGTATATTTCTGCCAAAAGGATCGGGTAAAGCGTTTGATTGATCAAGGAAGACTTCCCACTTCCGGAAACTCCTGTCACACAACAAAAAGTTCCGAGTGGAATCTTTAGATCCACATTTTTTAGATTATGACCATTCGCTCCCTTTAAAACCAACTGTTTTCCATTGCCTTTTCTTCTTTTCTCTGGAACTGCAATTTTCATTTCACCGGTCAGGTATTTCGTTGTCATCGAATCCACCGTATTGAGTTTATCGATCGTGCATGCATTTACGATCTGCCCCCCATGTATTCCGGCACCAGGCCCAATGTCCACCACAAAATCTGCCGCTTCGATCATTTCCTTATCATGCTCTACAACAATAACTGAGTTTCCTGCATCTCTTAGTCTTTTCAGCGCATTGATGAGGCGGGTGTTGTCGCGTTGATGCAATCCAATGGAGGGTTCGTCCAATATGTAAAGTACGTTCATCAATTCGGTTCCGATCTGCGTTGCTAATCGAATGCGCTGCGCTTCCCCACCGGACAACGTTTTTGCCGAACGATGTAGCGTCAGGTATTCCAATCCAACTTCCAAAACAAAATTCAAACGTGTTTTTATTTCTTTGAGGATTTCCTGACCAATATACAATTGACTTTCATTCAAGCCCGACTCTACGTCTGAAAACCAAACTCCCAGATCAGAAAGATCCATGGCAGAAAGATCTCCGATATGCTTGTCCTTTATCTTAAAGAAATGTGCTTCCTTTTTTAAGCGCGTCCCATGACACGTGCCACAGACTTTCTTATTCATGAAACTTTGAGCCCATCGTTGAATTGCCGCTGAACTTTCCTCTGAATGCCGTGTCACAAATTGAATGATACCTTCAAAACGAATTGTATTGTCCTTTTTAGATCGTTCAATATCTTCATTACCGTATAAAATGACGTTCAAAACATCCTCAGGAATTTCCTTTAAAGCCGTAGTGATCGAATAGCCTTCTTGA
>JBFHIN010000004.1:0-17207 GCA_041596415.1 Crocinitomicaceae bacterium
ACGATGAGGTGCAATTCCTCCTCCAAAAATTTTTGCAAAGTTCTTTTCGTTGTCCACGTTAGCTTCATCGGGATAATTACAAGGGTTCAAATAAGATAATCCATTTGGCAAGCAATCATTAGCAGGGTCTGGGCTATAATCGCCAGAGCGAATCCAGTTGGTGGGATAGAATGCATCATTGTCCGTGATAAAGGTTAGCCACTGTTTAGATGAATCGGAAAACTGAATGGACGAATAGATCATATCCGTTTTTTTTACGGACGCATTCCCGCTGGGACCGTAATAATTCTCTTGTTTTATTTGAACGGAAACACCCCATTTTGGGATGAGTTGTTCATTGTCTTTTTTAATCGTTTGTTCAGAGGTAACGGAATCCAGTAGCGAACCAAATTCTGAGCTGTAACGCTGAATGGTCCAAGAGGCTGTGTCTATACCCCCGGTCATGGAAGAGTATGAATGCATTTTCAACACAAAATACCCTCCAGCCACATTAAGTGGATCGATTACTTTTACTTTAATTGGTCCGTTATTTCTGGCATAGGTTACGCGATCCATTTTTCCATTATTCAATATGTAAGATCGCGAAGCGGCATTGAGCTCAAGGGCTTGATTGCCATTTCCATGACCATCCAATCTGGTAATTTCCGGACTTTCTCCGTATTCAAAGTAGTGCAATGTCCCGCCCGCTTCAGGAAGTGGATTATGTGGAATAACCTCAATGATCTTTACTTCTCCTGTCGCTGCTTTTCTACTAGCCAGATAACGCTTTTTTTGACCATCCAGGGAGGCGGGATCGTTGGGGTTGTAATTTTTGTAATTATTATGAGCGTAGGCAATGGCTAAATAATAATAGCGTTTAAAATTCACCAATTCTTTGTTGCCCTGAGCAAATAGGTCGGTTTTAACACTGAAACTGTGACGAATGCCTTTATTGTTTCCGTTGACACGCTCTACAGGAATACTTGCTCCTAGGTCGTCGTCAAATTCAAAGTTGATGATCTTGCTCACATTATCTTTGATATCACATTGTACCACCAAACGAGCCTTTTCAGGGTCATTGATATCAGATAATGCGACTTGTTTACTGGCCAATTGAAATATCTGATAGCCTTGGAAGCGGTAATTCTTATCGGCATTTGGATCACTTGAAACGATAAAAGGATCAAATTCTACATAACCTTCACCAAAATTATTGGAGTTGACAGGATTGGAAAGCGTAAGAATAACTTCATTTTTCAATTCCTGAAACTTCAGGTCCGGTGCATGCGGTCCTTCCAGTACTTTAAAACAGTTTTCGAACAATGCTTGGGCCTTATCATCGGCACGTTGCAGCACTTCTACGGAAGCAAAAGGATCTCCTCCGTTGGATCGAGCCCAAACAACGCCTACGGTGATGTTATTTACGGCTCCGGGTTTTAAAATGAACGGTCCTGCCGATTGTACAAATCGTCTATCATTGGGCGGATTGTTGGATGATTGTTCAGTCCAAGGCGCTTGTGGGTTTCCTCCTGTGCCCCAACCTAGCGGGTCTGTGTTTCCAGGAAACATGAAGTCACAAGGAACATTAGGATTTGTTTCGGCATCCGAGATGTGACCGCTGCCACCGTAGAAGAATTTCGTGCCATCCTTCCAGAAACCTCTCAAATAATTGTAGTAATCGGCTGCAGCAATGGGGTCCGTTTGGCTAGGGTTAGCTCCGTTTGTAGTGTTTGAGTAGTAAAGAAAACGACGCATGCCAAAGCGCTCATTATCTATGATCCCGTCACCGTAACCAATTCCGTTCAACGCTTCATTTACGCCTATGCCAAAAGCATTATCAATACCATCATCGTCTTGAAATGGGCCTTCAAAAAAATCAACGCCAACTGCAGGGGGCGAATAGCCATAGCCTTTAAATCCTGAATTATCACCATCAAAATTGTCGCCATTGTAGTAATAGGCCAAACCGCGATTTACGTCACAACCAACGTAGTCGTCATAAGGATCGCCTAGCGCACCATCGGTAAAAAAGCCAAAATAAGTGTTGTATAAGGTTTGTGTTCCGCGATTGATCAACTCGTAATTGTAGAAGGTCATGTTGTTGACTTCGTCGTTGGAAGCAAAAGCAAACGCCTGACATCTGATTTCCATGCCAATAGGATCCGCACCGGTTTCGGTGTGAATGTTCCCTTTATCGTTCATTACCCACCAGTAATTGATGTCGCCATAAAGTGAAACTCTTCTATCCGTTTTACATTCTTTCGATCTGTCAATGTCGTGCCAAGGATAATCACCATCCATCCAGTTGTATTGCCCATCTTGATTATTGTCGTAGAACGGTGCCAGATAGTAATCCTGACCCATGGAAACGTCACCATGTGCGGGCCATTCCTTGATGATTTCAGGAACTTTATAGTTAGGAAACAACGTGCTTTGATTAGTTGTCCCATTTTGCGCATCTTCAATTCCGGTCTTGTACCATCCTTGAAACTCACGAATCATATCTTGAGTGGTTACGAAATGCTTGTCGTACTTGCTACAGTTTTCATAATTCGTTTCTGCAAAAACTTTGGAAAGAGGTCCGGTCCAATAATCTTGGCCATTTCTGTAACGCAAGGCAGCGAGTTTGAGCTGATTATTAACATCTGTTCCACCCAGCCAAAGTGCAGCTGTAAAAAGTGCCATTCGTCCCGAATTTTTTGGAACTTCGTACTGCGCATAATTTTGATTAGGTACCTGCCATAGATTTCCGGCAGTATGTACCATCGCACGAACATTATTTAATTCCAGATAGGTTGTTGTTGTTGGAGGAGTGCACTGAGCAGCCTTTTGACTTGGTGCTTTGATCTTAACCTTTTCTGTTCCTGCATAAGGTTGTCCAAACAGCCTAAGAACACAGATTAACATCGCAAAAAATAAGGGCCACTTCATTTGAAATCTATTTGTCGACCAAATTAAGGATTATTTTATTTGAGCACTTCACAAATTAGCGATGCGCACAACTCATTGAATATTATGTCTTGAGTAAGACTGCTAATTCAATTGTGTAATGAATGTGATAAGGAGCTTTTGAATGGACGCGTATGCTTGGAAACTTAAATTTTGGTAGGTATCAAAAACGTCATGATAATTCTTGTTTGGACCCATGGTATAAATGAAAATTGCTGGAACGCCTTTTTTGGCAAAATAGTAATGATCTGAATTCGCAGCAGGTCCTCTGGATTTCACTTGGGGTAGCAAGTTCATTTCCTTGTTGATGGCGACCAATTGGTCAAATTCTTGTTGATGTTCGGTGGCGTTTACGACCGTTATTCCTTCTTCACCACTACCCATAATGTCGAGGTTGATAAGAAACTTGATTTTTTTTAACGGAAATGTTGGGTGCTCAACAAAGTAATTGGATCCAATAAGCCCGGCCTCTTCTCCGGCAAAGGCAATAAACACAAAGTTATATTTGTTTTTTTGTTCACTGAAATGTTTAGCCATGGTGATCAACATCGCCGTGCCGGATGCATTATCATTGGCGCCGGGAAAGTAGGTGCTACTTCCCATTTGTCCCAAATGATCGTAATGAGCCGTAAAAACTATTGTTGGCGCTTTCTTTTTGCGACAGGGTAAATATGCGATAACATTTCGTGCATGATGCTGTTGGATGAATTTCGCTTCATAATTCAGCTTAATGTCTTCATCAACCTTAAATACAGAATCTTGTATTTGAATCAGTGGAAATTTACTCTGCTGTGAACTAACTGACCAGGTAAATTTTTTGTCTGTAATTTCAACAACTGGAATAATTTCAGCGATTTCTCTGGAAAGACCAGATAGCTTTTTCAAGGTATCACCGGTTAAGTTTGTGAACTGTAATGCTACCGAATTGAATTCCTTTTGTGCCACCACCATTTTGATAGCCTCCAAAAGTTCTTTTTGATTAAGCGCTGTAGAAACACTTATCGGCATAGGATTTAGTGTCGTATTTCCCGAACAACTTGACGGGTCTACTAAGAAATGAACACCAGGTGTTAGCCTCTTATCCCCTATTTTAACTTCCATAGTTGTTGGGAAGCTGTTTACAGGGAAATCAAATTTTTGAAAGTAGCTTCTTCCTTTCGATTTTAATCCTAATTTTTGGAACTCCGACGCAATGAATTCTGCAGCAATCGAATCGCCTTGTTGTACATATCCTCTTCCATGAAAATCAGGAGAACACAAGGCCTCCGTTATTCTACGCGCTTCTTCAACCTGACTGAAAAGTCGGAATGAAATTAAAAGCGTCAGTAGAAGAAAACTACGCATAGCGACGTTTGATTTTCAGCACAAATTCCTCGATTGTTTCGTTATCATCCTCCCAATTGAACTGATTGGCGTATTGTGAAGTTTTCAATAGGGCTTCTTCAATATTGCTTTGTGAATCAATAACCTTTATGGCCTCGGCAAAACTTTCACTTGATCCATCAAAGAGATCGTTGATGAAATGTAATCTTTCATTCAAACCAAAGGAACCGATAAGTGAATCGAGTTTAGAAAGTGATAATTGATTTTCTAAGGATGGATCTGTTTTTCCGTATTTGTTAAGGAATTTCAGGTTTTCAGGAGAACTAGTCGAAAGACTAACTTTTTCAATAACGATCTTGTCTTCTTTGATTCCCTCCCTTTCCTCATGTATTTCACTGATTGCAACGTGCTCCACACGTTCTATGGTATTTTCATTTGAAGTTTTCTCTTCAGCGTCTTCAAATAATGAGAAATCAAAATTTGGCGTTTCTTCTACAGACCCTGTAATTATGTCCGGATCGGCAGCCACAGTAATTTCCGGGATCTCTGGTTTTTCTTCTTCGATTATTTCTTCATGCACATCAACGGAATGGTTGGTATACACCTGATGTTCAAAGGCTTTGTATTGTAGTATCAACGCTTTTTCGTACAGATTTCTGGCATTATCAACGAATTGAGCCATCTCATCTGAACTTAATGTTCCATTACTTATTTTCGTTTGTAGCGTTTGCAATTGCGTTAAGATCTCTTCCATTGAATTTATTTTTGCCATGATTTGAATTTTTCAACATTTTTCTAAAGTTGCTAACGAAGATGCATTTAGAAGCATCAAAATAACGACTTTTAACATGCAAAGTTACCAAGTAGTGGATAACTATTCAAAGGCGACCCGAGAATTTTCTCTTCGCTGAAGTGTTAATAACCTATTGAAAGTAAAAAGGTCATGTTTTTAGAACAATTTCCAAGCGAAGGAAGACAAAATGGTTGGATCGAAGTGGTCTGTGGTTCCATGTTTTCGGGTAAAACGGAAGAATTGATTCGTCGCTTGAAAAGAGCACAGTTCGCTAATCAACGTTTGCTATTGTTTAAACCTATAATTGACGACCGTTATCATGAGGAAAATGTGGTGAGTCATCAGGGTTCTACTTTGCGAGCTATACCCGTGAGTAATGCACATGAAATATTGGACACTTGGACGAATGAGAAGGTGGTAGCTATTGATGAAGCACAATTCTTCGATGATGAATTGGTAACGGTTTGTACTACGCTAGCTAAAAAAGGAGTGCGTGTGATCCTTGCAGGTTTGGATATGGATTATTTAGGGAAGCCCTTTGGTCCAATGCCCGCACTTTTGTGTATTGCAGAATATGTGACTAAAGTGCATGCCATTTGTGTTAATTGTGGGAATCTAGCGCAGTTTTCTCACAGAACGGCAAGTGAAACCGATCAGGTGCTCGTAGGTGCAGTTGAAAAATATAAACCACTTTGTAGAACGTGTTACAATAAGGTCGCCAGGTGAAACTCAACCTGCCATATGTTGAATTTTTAAAGGCCGTTGATGGAAAAACACTAACGGAGCACACACCACGACTTATTGACGTGGTGCTATATGATTCGCGTCGAATTACGAATACAGAGAATTCAGTTTTTTTCGCGATAAAAGGAGATTTTCGCGATGGCCACAATTTTATCGCAGATGCCTATGAAAAGGGGGTGCGTTGCTTTGTGATTTCTGATGAGGTAAACACGGCTGAATACAATTTAGCAACCTTCATCAAGGTACATGATGCATTAGGATCTTTGCAAAGTCTTGCTGGTTTTCATCGTCAAAAATTCTCTTTTCCCATCATTGCCATTACAGGTAGTAGTGGAAAGACTAGTGTAAAGGAATGGCTTTATCACTTGATAGGAGAAGATATGCGTGTGATTCGAAGTCCAAAAAGTTACAATTCACAGTTGGGTGTGGCGTTGTCTTTACTTGAACTCAATGATAAATGTGATGTTGCCATTATTGAAGCGGGGATTTCTCAAAAAGGAGAGATGCACAAACTGGAGGCAATGATAGGTCCCACCTATGGAATATTTTCTTCTTTCGGGAGCGCACATGCCGAGAATTTCTGGAGTGGAGAAGAGCATTTAAACGAAAAACTGGAACTCTTTAAAAATTGTCAAAAGACTTTTATTTCTTATGACATTCGTTTGACACCTGAACAGGAAAAAACAATAAGGGGAGAATATATTCGACCTGAAAGATATAAGGCTCTTCTGGAAAAAATACCCTATCCTGATAGGATCAGTAAATTGAACGGCTTATTGGCAATTGGCGTTGCGGATTTTATGGCACCCAATGAAAATTGGACGAAGCGCCTTTCAAGTTTGCCCAAATTAGCCATGAGACTTGAAACTTTCGAAGGAATTAATAACAATATCATTATTAACGATACCTACAGTTTGGATCTTGATGCCTTTCGTTATTCACTGGAATTCCAGAAGAATTTTGCTGATACCCAAAAACGGGTGGTTATTATTGGTGTGGGCAAAGATGATGCAGCGTTGAAAAGCAAAATCAATGAAATTTTAAGTGATTTTGAACCTGATGCCATTTATTTTGTTGAGGATCCGCTGCAGTTCCAAGTGGAGATCAAAGATTCCGTGGTGTTGATCAAAGGAACTCGAAAAACTTCGATGGAACGTTTGGCTAACCAACTGCGTTTGAAGAAGCACACGACCTATCTCGAAGTGGATTTTAGAGCTATCCGAAATAATTTGACCGTTTACAGAAAGATGCTGAAACCTGAAACAAAAATGCTTGCCATGGTCAAGGCGCAGGCTTATGGTACGGGTCTTGAAAAAACAGGACGATTTCTTCAGGAACAAGGTGTAAATTACCTCGGAGTGGCCTATGTTGATGAAGGTGTAGAATTGAGGAAAAGTGGCGTTAGTCTGCCGATTTTGGTGATGAATGCAGAAATGGATGGCTTCGAAGACTGTATAAAATATGAATTAGAGCCGGCAATTTATTCGTTCGAGCAGTTAGATGAATTCATTAAAGAAGCAATCTTTCAAGGAATTCAACGATTTCCGGTACATTTAAAGTTGGAGACAGGAATGCATCGACTAGGCTTTGAGATCTCGCAAGTCCAAAAAATTTTGGATGTGCTGAATACGCAACCTGAGGTAATCGTTAAGTCAGTGTATACGCACTTGGCTGAAAGTGATAATCGAAGGGATAAACGTTTTACAGAACACCAGATTAAATTATTCAAGCAGGGAGTGAACGCTTTAGCGGATGGATTAAACTACAGCTTCGACAAGCATGTTTTAAATACTGAAGGAATAGCGAATTTTTCTGAGGCACAGTTTGAAATGGTACGGTTAGGTATAGGCTTGTACGGCGTTAGTGAAAATCCTGTCGTTAAAAGAAAATTAAAACCAGTGATTACCTGGAAAAGTTCCATCTCTCAAATAAAAACGCTGCACAAGGGCGACAGTGTCGGTTACAGTAGAACGTTCATTAGTAAAGAAACCATGCGTATTGCTGTGATTCCAGTAGGATATGCAGATGGATTCAGAAGGAGTTTAGGGAATGGGGTAGGCGGTGTTTTTATCGGTGATGTGTATTGCCCGACAGTTGGAAGAGTATGCATGGACATGATCATGGTAGACGTTACCTCGCTTGAGGTGGATGCCGGTGCTGAAGTTGAAATTATTGGCGAGCACCAAACGGTCGAAAAATTGGCAGATTCCATGGGGACAATTGCTTATGAGGTTTTGACTTCCCTACCAAAGCGAGTACATAGAATCTACATTGAAGAGGGGTCATGATCCTTCAATCATTTCAAGGAGTGGCCTAATATTTTCGAGTGATATTTCTTTTTCAGGGTTTCGTTTTTGCCAACGGTTCAAATAATCGTCATAGATCACTTTTTTCCAATCCAACGATTGACGAGCCTCTACACGCTGTTCGCGTATGATTGATCTTGTCAAGATACCATACAAACGTTCAGAATAAAATAGATTGTAGCGTTCTCCATTGATTTTTATAAAAGAAGCAGGCACGGGTATGGCGTTTACATGTAATGGCATAAAAAGATCGGGGAAATGCTCTTTCCGAAGCATGACGATGGCCACACTAAACTCTAGCTCGTCAAAATCTTGATCTTCTGCAATTCGAGCAATGAGAGCATGTTTGGCAGTAATACTACCACGATGATGTGTCTTTATTTCAGTAAAATCACTGACAGAAAATTGTGTAGGAATTTCTTTTAACCAAGCGATTAGATCCTGAAAATTTACAAGCTTATCACTTTTTTCCTTCGGTAAGTACTCAGTACTAAGAATGGCTTGCAATAGACCTTTATGATTTTTCTTTTGGTGCTGCAAAACGCAATTGTCTTCCTTGAATATGTTGTTTTTGATCGATCTCAATTTTTTTAGAGAAGATGAATACACCTCCTTTTACAACTCCTTTAAAATGAAGTTCCACTTGGTCTTTATTGCTATATTTTAGTAAGGTAAGCAGCGCTCCCTCTTCCAATTCTGCTCTAATCGGAACTTTAAGTGTACTTTCTCTTTTTGCTTTCATTTTGACCTTTTTCTCCAAAAAAGCTTTTCCTACATATTTGTTTTCGATGTACACTTCGACATTAGACGGTTTAACTTTAACACCGAACCAATTGGGATTGTATACTTTAACACCTGCAGTAAGTGAAATTTTTCGTCCGTCTATTTTTTCTAGTTTCATCCCTTCGGATCCTCTGAATTCCGGTGGAGCGATGCTCGCACAAGAAGTGATCAATAGAAAAAGGGTGCAATAGAGCAAATTCTTGACCATGTTGCTTATTTGGAGAGATTGGTGAAATGCTTATAAAAGTGAGGTATAGTCTCAATTCCTTTGTAGAAATTGAATAAACCATAATGTTCATTTGGTGAATGTATAGCATCACTATCCAGTCCAAAGCCCATGAGAACGGTTTTTAAGCCAAGTACTTTCTCAAACATGGCAACGATTGGAATACTTCCCCCCGAACGAACTGGAATTGGTTTTTTCTTAAAGGTTTCTTCGTAAGCCAAAGCAGCCGCCTTATAGCCAATAGAATCAATAGGGGTTACAGCAGGTTCTCCGCCGTGATGAGGTTTAACTTCTACTTTTACTCCTTTGGGAGCAATGGATTCAAAGTGTTTTTTAAAAAGTGCGGTTATTTCTTCAGAACTCTGATCTGGTACCAAACGCATGGATATTTTCGCATATGCCTTAGAAGCAATGACGGTTTTTGCTCCTTCACCCGTGTATCCACCCCATATTCCATTTACGTCAAGCGTCGGTCGAATTGAACCTCTTTCCATTGTGGTGTAACCAGTTTCGCCGTATACATCTTCAATATCTAAGGCTTTACAATAAGCTTCTTTAGAAAAAGGCGCTTTAGCCATTTCTTGACGTTCTGCATCACTCAATTCCACTACTTTGTCGTAAAAACCTGGAATAGTAATGTGATTATTCTCGTCGTGCATGCTGGCAATCATTTTTGCTAAAATATTGATCGGATTGGCAACACATCCCCCATAAAGGCCCGAGTGCAAGTCACGATTTGGACCAGTTACCTCTACTTCAACATAACTCAATCCTCTGAGTCCCGTGGTAATTGATGGCGTATCGTTTGACAGCATCCCAGTGTCAGAAACCAAAATGATATCTGCCGACAATTTCTCAATATTTTCTTTAACGAATATGCCTAAATTCTCACTTCCAACTTCTTCTTCACCTTCTATCATGAACTTCACATTGCAAGGCAATTCATTCGATTTTAGCATGGCTTCAACCGCTTTGACATGCATGAACATTTGCCCTTTGTCATCACAAGCACCTCTTGCAAAAATGGCACCTTCAGGATGAATTTCCGTTTTCTTGATTACAGGTTCAAAAGGAGGGCTCGTCCACAACTCGAGGGGATCGGCTGGTTGAACGTCATAATGTCCATAAACCAATACCGTTGGTAAATTCTTATCAATAATCTTTTCACCGTAAACTATCGGATAACCTGCAGTAGGGCATATTTCAACATTTTCTATGCCTATGTTTTTTAAATCTTCTGCAAGTTTATGAGCCGTTGCATGAACATCATCTGAATACTTAGGATCAGCGGAAATTGAAGGTATTTTTAAAAGTTCTAAAAGTTCATTTAAGAAACGATCTTTGTTCTCCTGAATATAGTGATTGGTGTTTTCCATAATCATATTTTGTTCATCAAATTTGGTGTTTTTTTATGTATTTAGCTGTAAAAAGTCTAATTTTATCCTACCCTATGCAACTAATAATCTCATACTGAAGTCTTTAAAGAATAACAACGTAGTTATGAAAAAAATACTTTTTACACTGATCACCTTAACGGGTCTTTATAGCAATGCGCAAATTTCAGTCACAAATACTCTTACACCAGTACAATTGGTTCAAGATGTATTGTTGGGCTTTGGAGTAACTGCTTCTAACATCACAATAAACGGCAGTCCGGTAACGGCGCAAACAGTTCAATCAAATGCAACATTTTTTAGTGCAGGAACGACAAATTTCCCTATTAACTCGGGAGTATTGTTAACCACCGGTCGTGGTGTTGGTGCCGTAGGACCAAATTCATCGGGAAGTTTTACCTCCAATACGCCGCCAACTCCAAGCGTAGGCTCAGATCCACATCTTAATGCTATTGCCAATGGTACGGTGCGAAATGGTATTGTTTTAGAATTTGATTTTATTCCGTCTGGTGATACACTTTCATTTAACTACATGTTTGGGTCGGACGAATATCCTGAGTTTTCGCCATCTACCTATAATGATGCATTCGGATTCTTTTTATGGGGAGCAGGAATTTCAGGACCATATACCTTGGCTGGCTATCCAGCAGGAGGAAGAAATTTGGCCGTGGTTCCAGGAACTTCAACAGCGGTTACGATTAATAACGTGGGTCCGAGTTCAAATTCCGCCTATTACGTTGGGAATGTTGGTGGAGCAGCCTATGGTAATGCCATTCAATATGACGGAACAACTACCTTATTATCAGCAAATGCCTCTGTTCAATGTGGCGAAACTTATCACATTAAACTTTGTATTGCTAATGTTAGTGATCAATTATACGATTCAGGCGTATTCTTGCAAGCCAATTCATTTAGTTCTGACGCCATTGAGGTTACGGTTGCATCCGTCTCAGGTGATACAAGCGTGTACGAAGGTTGTACGACTGCTAATTTGATGTTTGTACGACCGTCCTCTCAAACAGGAGGTACTTTAAACATTAATTATACCACTTCCGGAACGGCAACAGAGGGTGTCGATTTCAATACCCTGCCGAATCCGATCACCTTTTTACCTGGTCAAGATACTGTTATTTTAACGATCAATCCGATTCAAGATGGTATTTCAGACAACAACGAATATATCACATTTACGGTGACTACAATTTCGGTTTGTGGCGACACCATTGTTTCGATGGGAACATTGTATATCAAAGATGAAACGCCAATACCTATTACAGAAACAGATCGTCTTGTGAAATGTAAGACAGATTCAGTTCTAGTTTCAGCCAGCGCAACAGGTATGTTCCCTCCATTTACATATTCATGGTCAGGAACTCCAACGCAGACGGGCACTTCGGCTTATTTCCCGACAGTTCAAAACGCTATGACTGGTTCAGTGGATTATTATGTCACGGTTACGGATGCTTGTGGATTCCAAAATGTAGATACAGTTACGATCACCTTAAACCAGACATTGCAGATCGATACAATGTATTCTTTCCCTGCATCATGTGATCCGATAGGGGCAGTTTCAGGTGTAATTTCGGGACAAACCGGCGTACCACAGTACAATTGGTCGGGCCCGGGTCCAAACAGTCCCAACTTCATTAATGCTTCCGTTTGGGAAAACCTTTCTTCGGGATGGTACTATTTTCAAGTCACTGACAATGTGTGTAAGGTGAATGATAGTGTGTTTGTTGACATTCTTCCTCCACCTGTTGCTGAGTTTACGGCAGATCCGGCGAGTGGATGTACACCACTCAATGTTACTTTTACGAATACAAGTCAAAACGCATCTAATTTTGCTTGGGACTTCGGTAATGGAAATACGGCAAATGTGAACAATTTGAACAGTCAGAGCCAGACTTACACGTCAAATGCAATCATTCGCTTGATCGCAACAGAAGGAAATTGTAAGGATACGACGTATGCTACAGTGACCATTGCAATTTGTGGTTGTACCAATCCACTGGCAATAAATTATAACCCAATGGCCAATTTAGACGATGGATCTTGTGTGCTTCCGGCGCCAACAGTATATGTACCAAATGTGTTCTCGCCAAACAATGACGGATCAAATGATGTATTCTTCTTAACAACAACGAATGCAGTATCAGTCGAATTGACGATTTTAAATCGTTGGGGCAACTTGATCTTTGAAGGTTCCGGAACATTGCCAACTTGGGATGGTAAAACGAAAGATAATAGGGATGCAGACGAAGGAGTATACTTCTTCAAATATAAGGTTACGGGCTATTCAGATGAAATTATAGAAGGTCATGGATTCTTCCACTTGATTAGATAATTTGATTGCTATTATATTAAAAAAGGCCCTTTTCGAAGGGCCTTTTTTAATATAGAAAATTATTGTAGGGATAACGAACTTGAAAGATGCGTTTTACTTCTTCGTATACTGTCGCTTTCAACTCTTCAATGTTCTCTTTTTTCTCAGCAGAAATGAAGACACAGTTCTTATTGTTCATTTTAGACATCCAAGTTTTTTTCAATTCTTCTAATGAAGCAGTACTGTGTTCTTCGTCGTCAATTGCCCGATAAGCATCTACCTTATTAAAAACTAATATGGTTGGTTTTTCTTCTTTGTCAATCTCGTTGAGTGTTTCGTTAACTACGCGATAGTGATCTTCAAAGTTAGGGTGACTGATGTCTAAAACATGCACAAGTAGATCCGCTTCCCGTACTTCATCCAAGGTGGATTTGAACGATTCTACCAGCTGATGAGGTAATTTTCGGATGAATCCTACGGTATCTGTCAATAAAAATGGGAGGTTGTCAATGACAACTTTTCTTACTGTGGTATCTAGCGTAGCGAATAACTTATTTTCAGCAAAAACCTCCGATTTTGAGAGCAGGTTCATCAAGGTGCTTTTACCCACATTGGTGTATCCAACTAAAGCTACGCGAACCAATTGACCGCGATTACTGCGTTGAACTGCCATTTGCCGATCTATTTCCTTGAGTTTCTCTTTCATCAAGGCTATTCTTGTTTGGATGATACGACGGTCTGTTTCAATTTGAGATTCACCGGGTCCACGTAATCCAATACCACCTTTCTGCCTTTCAAGGTGCGTCCACATACGTGTCAATCGCGGTAGCATGTACTGCAACTGTGCAAGTTCTACCTGTGTTTTTGCGTGAGATGTTCTGGCGCGACTTGCGAAAATATCCAGAATAAGAATATTGCGATCAAGAATTTTACACTGTAATTCACGCTCTATATTTCTTAGTTGAGAGGGTGAAAGCTCGTCATCAAAAATGACAAGCTCAATTTTATTTTCTTTGATGTAATCTTTTATTTCTTGTAACTTTCCTGTCCCGACAAAGGTTTTAGGATTGGGCATAGGTAGTTTTTGCAAAAACTTTTTATCGGTTATTGCACCAGCCGTTTCGGCAAGAAATTCCAATTCGTCCAAATATTCGTGTGCCGTTTCTTCGGTAATGTTTTGGGTAATGATCCCAACTAAAACGCATTGTTCTTCAACAGCATCTACTGTAACATGACCCTCTTGCATGATTATTTTCTAAATTTTAAAACATAGTTGATCAATGAATCCAATTCGACAGATGTGATTCGACTATCAAAAGGAGGCATTGCGTTTTTACCCTTCAGTATGATGTTTTTTAACTCACCTGACTTCATAAGGGATTGTTGCAAGTCTTTAGCACCTGAAAGACCTAATTTCCCATCTGAACCGTGACATTGCGCACAATTTTCCATGAACAAAATCTTTGAATTAATTTCAGGCTTACTGACATGAATGTAATCAGTACTGGTTGAACTGTTACAAGCGCTTATTAAGGCATGAATACTAAAGGAAAAAAGATAAACTTTTATACCCATTGTCCTCCTAACATTTCTCTGAATGGCCAAGGAATCAATGCTAAAATGAGCAATAAACCAATCGAATACCAAAGAATTATCTTTTTATGTTTTTCTTCCGGATTTGTAGCGTTTTCAGCTTTTCTTCGACCAATTGTAACAAGCACTATAGCTAGTAACATTCCGATAGCATGCTCTAAATTAAAAAAGCGAAGTGTACTATTTCCCATCCATCCTTGTGCATAAACAACTTTAGGAGAAATAAAATACAAAACTGTGCCAATTAAAAACTGGGTATGTAGCATGACCATCGCAAAAAGATTGATCATTTTATCCTTTTTCACGTATTGTGATTTACCTTTTGAAAGTAGCGCATTGACAATAGCAACCAACAATAGAATGAGTGCGATCCAACGCAATCCGGAGTGAGCATGAAGTAATCCTTGATACATATTTAAATTTTTCACAAAAATACACAAAAAAGATAGAGTAAGTGAAAGCTTTAAAAGATACGTTTTAAGTAATTTTACACCTTCAATACAGTTGACAGATATGAAAATATTTCTTTGGTTAATCATTTTATTCCCGATTTTGGCATTTGGACAATTGCGTCCTGAAAACGGCTTAAAAGAATCGACGCCGGCAATTATTGCCTTCAAAAATGCCAGGATCGTTGTATCGCCGGAAAAGGTGATCGAACATGGTACGATGGTAATAAAAAATGACGTGATCACTGAGATTGGGATGCTGGTTTTTATTCCGGATGGCGCAGTAGTGATCGACTGTAAGGGAAGAACTATTATGCCATCCTTCATTGAGATGAGTTCTTCTATCGGAATTCCAAAAGTCAAGGAACCGACCCAAGGTGGGCGTTATCCTCAATTGGAGAGTTTAAATAAAGGAGCTTACTACTGGAACGAGAGTATTCATCCTGAATTCAATGCAGGTGAAGTCTTTCAAGCTGACCCAAAAGCTAATGAAGAATTGCATAAAATGGGTTACGGTTTTGCATTGACTCATCAAGCTGACGGAATCTCTCGTGGAACCGCAGCCTTTGTTGCCCTGGGAAGTGGAGTTACTAACAAACAGGTTTTAAGTGAAAAATCTGCGCAAGTGTTTTCCTTTGAAAAGGGAAGTTCCAAACAGACATATCCATCTTCTCAGATGGGTTCCATTGCACTATTGAGACAATTATTCCATGATATGGAGTGGTATATTCAAGCTAAGGATAAAGAAACGAACATTTCACTTGAAAAATTGTCAGAGGCGCGAAAACTACCGTATTTGTTTTATACCAAGGACAAGTACGAGATTTTGAGGGCTGAGAAGATAGCCAAAGAATTCTCGCATAATTTTACCTACGTGGGCTCAGGGAATGAGTATCAGGCCTTGAATCAGCTGAAATTAATGAATGCTGCAGTTGTGCTACCCATCAATTTTCCTGAAGCATATGATGTGAAGGATCCATATGTTGCACGTCAAATTCCATTAAGTGACTTAAAACACTGGGAAATGGCACCTTCTAATCCTGCAATTCTTAACAAAAATCAAATCATGATCTGTTTATCCAGTGCGGGTCAAAAGAATGCAGATTCTTTTTGGAAAAATCTAAAAAAATCAATGGAAAGAGGTCTTTCCAGGAATGATGCATTGGCTGCTTTAACTACGCATCCAGCGAAAATCTTAGGGATGGAAAAGGAACTTGGTACCTTGGAAAAAGGTAAAAAAGCCAGCTTTTCCATATATGAGTCTGATCCCTTTGAAAGCGAAGTTAAAGTATTGGAAACTTGGATTCTTGGTGAGCGCAAGGTGTATGAACAAGCTCCTCTCAACTACATTGCAGGGAAATATAACATTTTGATCGACGGGAAGCGCTTCCCAATGGAAATAAGTGCTGAAAAGGACAAGTATAGCGGTAAAATACAGGTGGTTCGTCAAAAAACTGATCCAAAAAAAGGAGTCATAACTAAGGATACAGTAACACCAAAATTGGCCATTTCTTTACAAGGTAATGATATCACGATACAATTTAATATTGAATATGAAGAATGGAATGGCAGTATTAATCTGCATGGAAAAGTAAGCAGCAAGTTTGGTGTTTTTGAGGGCGATGGAATGTTGCCAAATGGAAAATGGGTTCAATGGTCAGCGATTCGCAGTGATAAAGAAAGTACTCGCAAATCTGATTCCTTAAAAATTAAGTTGGACACAAGTTATTATCAAAACTTATGGTTTCCTCATATGGCCTATGGTTTCGATTCCTTGCCGGCACAGGAAACTATTGTGTTCAAAAATGCCACAGTTTGGACCAACGAAGGCGAAGGAGTTTTGAAGAATGCTACGGTTGTATCAGTCAACGGCAAGATAGCATACGTAGGAACGGGTAATTCAAACGTCACAGGAAAAGCTAGGGTCATCGACGCTACAGGGAAACATTTAACCTCAGGAATAATCGACGAACATTCGCATATTGCAATTTCAAAAGGGGTGAATGAAGGCGGTCAAGCCATATCTGCCGAAGTGAGTATTCGTGACGTTGTGAATGGCGACGATATTGATATCTATCGCCAATTATCCGGAGGTGTAACGGCTGCTCAGCTTTTGCATGGCTCTGCTAACCCAATTGGAGGTCAATCGGCATTAATTAAACTTAAATGGGGTAGTACACCGGAAGAAATGCTTATCAAGGATGCGCCGAAGTTCATCAAATTCGCACTAGGAGAAAATGTAAAACAATCCAATTGGGGAGATTTCAATACCGTCCGTTTTCCACAAACCAGAATGGGTGTAGAACAGCTGTATTATGATGCTTTCCAGAGAGCTATGAATTACC
>JBFHIN010000005.1:0-16430 GCA_041596415.1 Crocinitomicaceae bacterium
GCTAATGACACACAGTTGACCTTTAAAGTCGACTTTGCTGGAAAACGAAAAGGTACACTTTACTTGGTTGGCACACCAACTTTCGATACGGAAAAACAATACATTTCATTTCCTGACCTAAGCTTCGATATAAAAACTAAAAATGCACTTTTGAAATCTGCCAAATGGTTATTTAGCGACAAAATCACAGAAATTATAAAGCAAAAATCACAGATGGAACTTACGCCACAATTTGCTTCTGTTCAACAAATGATCAATAAGGAAATCAATCGAGAGTTAACAAAAGGTGTTTTCTTGAATGGCAAAGTGGACGAAATAAAACTGGAGCACATTTTCCCTAATCACGATCAACTTTGGTTACGTGTGAACACCAAAGGATCTTTAACTCTAAATATGTGATCAACTGTTGACCATATGTTCAGCTACCGGCGGAAAAACCTGAAATAATTTCTTTTTAAGTTCATCTGAAATTTCTAACGAATTAACGGACGACAACATACAAGATAACCACTCTTCTTTTGCCTTTTGATCAATTTTATGTGGTAAATGGCGCGCTCTCATTCGTGGATGACCAAAGCGCTCCGAATAATTCTGAGGACCTCCTAAAAATTGCCTTAAAAAGAGTAATTGCTTTTCCTCAATTTCTTCTCGAGGATTTTGGAACAAAGGTTGTAGGTACATATTCGAAAATACGCAATGGTAAAATCGACTTACTAACAATTTAAGTTGCTCTTCACCCAATTGCTCATAGAGAGTTTTCATGTCTTTTTTAACACTTATTTATCAGTTCATTAGGCTATTTTTTATAGCTTTGTGCAGTTCACTATGACAAAGGTACTATTATTCATATTTCTCTTTCTTCTTAGCGGAAGTATTTTTGGTCAAACCAAATCTAATTCCGGAGAAACTATCGCAGATTGTTCAGGAGCCATAAACTTATTTAAATCTGGATCCTATTCTATTCAATTTACCGGTAGCATGGGTAAATATGCTGAATTAGCAAATTACCCTTCTTTACAAGACGTCTCTGAGCAAAACATAGTTTGGATCTCCTACATACCCGAATTTGATGGCGTTTTAAATTTTGAGGCTTCTGTAAATCAAGATTTTCTCCAAATGATCATTTTTGAAGAATTTGCTAATAACATTTGTGTCGAACTTACCAACGGAATGGCCGAAATTAAAAGGGTTTATAAGAAGAAAGATCAAAAATCAGTTGGTTTGAATAAAAAAATGGGTCCTGGTCAAATGTATCCTTTGGAACTGATGGCTGGACAAAAAATAATGATCGCCTTTATTACAACGGAAAAGGCAAAAAGTACCATGCAACTCAATTTCAACTTTGAAGAATACGACAGGGTTGAAGTGGCGGAGAACAATACAAAAATTCTGGACTACCGAAATGATGATTTTGCTCCCTACCTAGAGATTACAGTCCGAGATGATGAAACTGACGAACCTATTGTTGCTAATATCACTATCGAAGGTTCGAAGGAACTTACCGCCTTATACAAAGCAAGTGATGTATATTTCAATGTTTCTCGCCCAGGAAAAATTTCAATTAAATGTGATGCTGAGGGTTATTTCTTCTTAGATAAGGAAGAATCTGTTTCAGGTATTTCATCCCAACATATTGATCTGAAAATGTCGCGAGTTGGTAAAGGAAAAAGTTTACAGATCGAAGAGATAGAATTCAAACCGGGGACCAGTGAATTTATGACTG
Source organism: Crocinitomicaceae bacterium (assembly GCA_041596415.1). Classification (GTDB taxonomy): domain Bacteria; phylum Bacteroidota; class Bacteroidia; order Flavobacteriales_D; family Crocinitomicaceae; genus M0103. The sequence goes on from JBFHIN010000005.1 coordinate 1,724, forward strand.
GCGCAGAGGTTAAGCTCAAACGAATTAAAGATTTTATGGCTTTAAATTCAGATGTAAATATTGAAATCCAAGGTCATGTATTCTCTAAAGGAGAAAATGTATATGCCGGTCAAAAGTTAAGTGAAGCTCGTGCTAAGCGGGTGATGCAATACTTAGTTGATCAAGGCATTGAAAAGAATCGTATGGAAGCTGTTGGTTACGGAAACACACGTCCTGTTTATCCTGATGCCAAATTGGCTTACGAAGAACAGGCCAATCGACGCGTTGAAATCAAGGTTAAATAAAAAAGGTACCGAAAATCGATACCTTTAAGTTAATTAGCTGATCAGAGAATTAAATCGTCATGATATCTTTCTCTTTCAAATCAACTAGCTCATCTATTTTCTTAACGAAGTTATTGGTAATGTTCTGAATTTCATTCTCAGCGTCCTTGGCCATATCTTCAGACAATCCTTCATTTTTCATTCCCTTCACCATATCCAACGCATCTTTTCTGTTGTTTCTAATCACAACTTTAGCATTTTCTGCTTCTGATCTTGCCTTCTTCACTAATTCCTTTCTTCTTTCCTCAGTTAGTGCAGGAACGGCAATAATTAGCACTTCTCCATTATTTTGAGGATTAAACCCTAAGTTGGAGTTAATAATTCCTTTTGCGATTTCGTTCAACATTGGTTTCTCCCATGGTTGAACTGTAATTGTCCTTGCATCCATGGTTGATATATTCGCTACTTGTTGAATTGGCGTTGGTGAACCGTAATAATCAACCATTACTCCATGAAGCATAGAAGGTGTCGCTTTTCCAGCTCTTACTTTTGTCAATTCATTTTCAAGGTGATCCAAAGCTTTCCTGTTGGAGTCTTTAAATTCGTCGTATATCATTTGTAACTCTTCCATCTGTCAATTCTATTGTTATTCGTAAAAATTTTAGTTTCGAACGATTGTCCCCACTTGGTCTCCACTTAATAATTTCAGAAGATTTCCAGGTGTATCCATATCAAATACGATAATCGGTAAATCGTTTTCCTTACATAATGTAAAAGCAGTCATATCCATAACTTTCAGCCCCAAAGAATAAGCGTCATCGAAACTGATCAAATCATATTTGGTTGCACTAGGATCTTTAAATGGATCTGCCGTGTAAATGCCATCCACACGTGTCCCTTTCAAAATCACGTCGGCATTGATTTCAATGGCTCTTAGCGCTGCTGCAGAATCTGTCGTAAAAAATGGATTTCCGGTGCCAGCGCCAAAAATAAGCACACGACCTTTTTCCAAATGTCTAACAGCTCTTCTACGCACGAAAGGCTCAGCAATCTCCTTCATTTCGATGGCCGACTGTAGCCTAGTTTTAACACCCACTAATTCAAGCGCCGCTTGTAAAGCCATAGAATTGATCATCGTGGCCAACATACCCATGTAATCACCATGCGTTCTATCCATTCCACCTTCTTCCGCCTGAACGCCGCGAAAAATGTTCCCACCACCGATTACAATCGCGATTTCAACGCCTGAATCATGGATTTCCTTGATCTGACTGGCATACTGTGACAATCTGTTGTTATCAATTCCGAACTGTTTATCACCCATCAGTGATTCTCCGCTTAGTTTAAGAAGGATACGATTGTACTTCATGGTCTTTTTTAATTCTGTGAGCAAATATATACAATTTGCCCGAATGACTTGTTATTGGTATGGATTGCAATGTTTATTTCAAAAAAAAGGCTATCAGTAAACCGATAGCCTTTCTTAATTAAGTTTATTCTAGCTTAATGAGAATCGGATGAAATTAACCACCGACAATCCTTTTTCAGCTGAATCTAAGAATTGTTCAACAGTGAATTTGTTATCTCTAACAAAAGCCTGACTTAACAAGGTGTTTTCTTGGAAAAATTTGTTCAAACGTCCTTGAGCAATCTTTTCAGCCATATCTGCAGGCTTTCCTTCTTGGATAGCCAACTCTTTACCTACTTCGATCTCACGCTCGATTGTACGTGCATCCACTCCGTCTTTGTTCAAAGCGATCGGATTCATCGCAGCAACCTGCATAGCAACTTGTTTTCCAGCATCTTCAGCAGCATCAGAACCACTGTTCAATCCTACCAAAGTAGCCAACTGGTTACCTGGGTGATTGTAAGCTACTACTTTATCTGCAACGATAGTTCCGTATTGAGAAAGATCAAGTTTTTCACCGATAACACCAACTTGCTCTGTGATTTTCTCGTCAACAGTTAACCTATCATCGTACTTCAACGCTTTCAATTCGTCAATTGAAGCCGGCATGTTTTTCAATGCGATATCAACTAATGAATCAACAAGGTCTCTATATCCGTCATTTTTTGCTACGAAATCTGTCTCACAGTTCAACGCAAGAACAACACCTGATTTACCATCAGCAGAAGATTTAGCGATAACTAATCCTTCTTTCGCTTCGTTCTCACCTCTTTTCGCAGCGATCTTTTGTCCTTTCTTACGTAAGATATCGATTGCTGCCTCGAAATCTCCGTTTGATTCTACCAACGCATTCTTGCAGTCCATCATTCCTGCACCAGTTTGCTGGCGTAATTTATTTACATCTGAAGCTGTAATTGCCATTACCTCTAATTTTTTATTATTAATCGTTACTTTCTTCTGAAGCCTCAACTTGTGCTTCGTTACTTTCTTTCACCTCTGCTTCTTCAGCTTTATCCGATGGTTTAGCGCTCTTACGGTCTTCTAAACCTTCTTTGATTGCTCCACAGATAGCATCAAGAACGATAGTGATAGATTTTGTAGCATCATCATTCGCTGGGATTGGGAAATCAACCAATTTTGGGTTTGAATTCGTATCCACCATAGCAAAAGTAGGGATGTTCAATCTTTTTGCCTCGCTCAAAGCGATATGCTCTTTCAAGATGTCAACAAGGAAAATAGCTGCAGGTTGACGAGTCATATCTGCGATTGAACCGAAGTTCTTCTCTAATTTCTCTCTTTGACGAGTTTTGAATAAACGCTCTCTCTTGTTCAATGTTTCCCAAGTACCGTCAGTCTTCATTTTATCGATAGAAGACATTTTACGGATCGACTTACGAGTCGTTTGGAAGTTTGTTAACATACCACCAGTCCAACGCTCTGTTACGAATGGCATATTAATTTCAGCAACACGCTGAGCTACGATTTCTTTCGCTTGTTTCTTAGTTGCAACAAAAAGAATCTTTTTACCCGACTTTGCAATTTGTTTCATCGCCGCACACGCTTGGTCAAGATGTGCAATTGTCTTATTAAGGTCAATAATGTGGATACCTTTTTTCTCTTCAAAGATATACGGCGCCATTGCCGGGTTCCATTTTCTTTTTAAGTGTCCGAAGTGAACACCTGCTTCTAATAAATCTTCAAAAGTTACTTTTGACATTTTAATCTTTTTTTAATTGTTTACATTCACTTTAGTAATCAACTGACAAAGGGATCCAACATATAGGACGGGTACTTTGCGTTTGGATACTAAACAATCTTCCAACTCTATCTTAACGTTTCGAGAACTGGAATTTCTTACGAGCTTTCGGTTGACCCGGTTTCTTACGCTCAACCATACGAGGGTCACGTGTCATCAAGCCTTCAGCTTTCAATAAAGGTTTGTTTTCCTCAGCAACTTCAACAAGTGCTCTAGAAATACCTAAACGGATAGCTTCTGCCTGACCATTGATTCCACCACCAAAAACATTTACAGTAATATCGAATTGACCCACTGTATCTGTTAAATGAAAAGGTTGTTCAATTTTTGACTGAAGAACTGCAATAGGAAATACCTCCTTGTAGTCCTTTTTATTTACGATCACTTTTCCTGTTCCTTTTGACAAGTAAACACGAGCAACTGATGTTTTTCTTCTTCCTAATGTGTTAATAACTTCCATGCTAATTATTTCAATGTATCTAGGTTAATCACTTCAGGTTTTTGTGCTTCATGATTGTGCTCAGTACCTGTATACACTTTTAAGTTAGTGTATAACTGTCTACCAAGTTTATTCTTTGGCAACATACCTTTAACAGCTTTCTCTATAAGACGCTCAGGATGTTTTTTCAACATCTCTTGTGCAGTAGTAAAGCGTTGTCCACCCGGGTAACCGGTATAACGCACATACTCTTTATCAACAAGTTTGGCGCCGGAGAAAGAAACTTTCTCAGCATTGATAACAATTACGTTATCTCCGCAATCAGCATGAGGTGTATAATTCGGCTTGTACTTTCCGCGAATTATTTTAGCCACCTTACTCGCTAAACGACCAACAGTCTGGCCTTCAGCATCCACAACAAGCCACTTTTTATCAGCAGTCTGCTTGTTACCGGAAACGGTTTTGTAACTTAATGTATCCACAATTTTACATTTATAAAATAAGACAATATCCCTAAAATGGGGGTGCAAAGATATGATTTCTATCTTTATTAACAAACCATTTTTAAAAAAAGATGAGAGATTGTATTCTCAAGCTTTTGATCAATAGACGAAAAGCTCCATTTCTGCATGGAATTCATCTAAATGCAATGATTTGAACTATTTACTTTTGAAAGAATTAATAGCGTTAACTGTGAAGTCGCTAAGCACCAGCTTACCACTCATCCCGGCTCTCTCTATCAATAAAGCATCCCAATGTTCAGTTCCTTCCCAAAATATTTGCTTTAACATCGCCATGGCCTCAGGATTTGATTTGGATAATTTTTTAGCCAATCGTTTTATTTCCTCATCCATTTCTTCAGTAGCATCAAAGACATCGGTATATAATCCCTTCTTTTTAGCCCAATCGGCGGATCTCCACTCTGTTGCGTTAATTGCTAACTCACTCATAGCAGATAAACCTATTTTTCGTTGAACGGCAGGACCAACAACGAACGGACCAATGCCCACTGCCAATTCAGACAATTTAACATCAGCATAACGCGTTGCCAAGCAATAATCCACTGCTGAAGCTAAACCAACACCTCCTCCTACTGCTTTGCCGTGAACTCTACCGATAATAAATTTTGGAGCTTTCCGACAAGCATTGATCACCTTTGCAAAACCTGAAAAGAACTCTTTTCCAACTTCATAGGATTCTATAGCGATCAATTCATCAAAGCTTGCACCTGAACAAAATGTTCGATCTCCTGCAGAACGCAAAATGATCACTTTAACAGAATCATCTGCACCTAAGTGCGTAATTGTATCTGCTAACTTCTGGAGTATTTTACCTGGAAGCGAATTACTTGAAGGGTGACCGAACTCTATTGTTCCTATACTATTTTCAACACTATATTCTACAAATCCCTGATCTACAGCCTGCTTCATCTTAATTTTCTTCGTTTTTGTTTTTTGCTTTATAATCTACTCCAGAAGGTCTGTCCCTGTGAGGCTTCCCCTTAAAACCTTCTCTAGGCTTTTTAGTGAACTGTTTTTTGGGTTCCTGCACTTTCTTCGGCGGTCGGTTTCCTTTAGGTGAAGCAATTTTCACATCTAACTTACGGCCGTTAATCTCCATACCATTCAATGCATTAATAGCATTAATAGCATGATCAGTATCCTCCATCTCTACATACCCATAACCTTTGGATCGTTTTGTGTCTTTCTCGTATACAACATGCGCATACATCACAGGTCCAAATGCCGAAAAGGTAGTTTTTAGATCCTCGGAAGTAATCTCCCAGTCTAAGTTTGCAATAAAAATATTAACCATTTTGATCGTTAAGTGGCAAAGCCACTGTTTAAAATTTATTTCAAGGTAAAACTATCCGAACCAATCAAGTTGCCTTCGCAGTATATTTTCACTTTGTAGTTTCCTTTCAATGCTTCTTCACCCTTAAGGTCATAGAAGATTGATAGATCCACACGTTGGTTTTGGTAGTCAATTTCCTTTTTATCGGAGTAAGCTATATTTCCAGCTTCTGTTTGCACAACGTTTGTAGATTTAGACTGCAAAGTTTTTCCATCAGGATTGATTATTTGCATATAAACTACTTTTTTACCCGCCTGTGTTATTGGGTTCTCTGATATGGTAAAGCTAGAACGAACCTGAACTGTGTTTCTGGCACGGTTAGTTTCTTCCGTTGTATTGTTCAACTTCATCTTCAACCCCACCGTACTGAATCCATAAGCTTGCAATTTAGAACCCTTACGCACTTGCTCGGTTTTTTCCTCAGCATCTTGTTTGTACTGATCTCTTTCTGCTTGAGTGGAACTCAATTTCGTTGTTGTCTGATCCAAATCTGAGGTCAATTGAAGATTTTTCGTATTCAACTCATCAATTTGCTTCACATATCCTTTCATGATGTTTCTAAGCGTTTCGTTTTCACGATTCAACTTAGCGATCAACGCTCCATTCACAGCGCCTTTTTTCTTAGCAGCTTCCAATTCATCGATCAAACCGCGAATCTTTTCCTGTTGTTCCGCCATAGCTTCTCTGTCCTCTGGCCTACCCGCTTCCTTGATTTTATCATAATCGGAAAGCATATTATTAAAGTCCTTCAATAGATCATTTGTTGCATCATCCCCCAAGAAAGGCGCGATCATGGAGTTCATAGCGTCCATGTCTGCTTTTAATTGCGCATTCTCATTTGAACAGTCGTTCAGTTGGCTGTTCTTACTGGACCATAAAAAAGCCATTGTTGCTAGTCCAATTAACAACAATAATATGATTGCCATAAAGACACCATTATTTTTCTTTGGGGTGTTTTGATCGATTTCAGACATATGAATAGTATTATTTTAAGCAAATGTAAAAATAGATTTCAAGTCTCAAAAAACAATTTTGCTAATTTATTGAAAAATTCAACCAACGTCTTTTTTAGTCCATTCCCCATTTATTCGTCTTGCGATTCCAAAACTATTTTTATTTCGCAGCGCTTTAGGCAACAAATCATCCGGAAAATTTTGAAAACTGACTGGTCTTGCAAAGCGATAAATGCTGTCGATTCCTACCGCAGTGAAACGAGAATCGGTTGTCGCAGGGAATGGGCCACCATGATTCATTGAAGGGCAAACCCTTACTCCTGTCGGTACACCATTCAAAATTACCCTACCGACCTTTGAAGTCAGTTGTTGGATAAGCTCTCTATAATTTTTCATTTGTTCCTCCGACACAAAGACAGACCCTGTCAGTTGACCTTCAATAACTTCTAAACAAGATAATATTTCAAGGTACGTTTCAAATTCAATAAGCACAGAAAATGAACCAAAGACTTCTTCCCTTAATTGTTCTTCCCGAATAAACGTTTCAGCATCGACCTTTAAGAATGCCTGAGCACCATAATTCTCTCTCACCTCATTTGTTGACTGTTTGAACACTCCTAAATCTGCAGCCAATAATTTCTGTTTCTTTTCACGAAATGTTTCAGCAATAGAGCTATTCAACATGCATTTCGGAGCTTCATTTAAGAATAGCTCTTCCAGTTGGTGGATAAATAATTTCGAGGTACTGGACTTTTGTATAAATATCAATCCCGGATTCGTGCAGAATTGCCCGGCATCTGTAAGCATAGATTGTGAAAGCACTTGTGCCCATGCATCATATTTATCTTCGTTGTTTTCTGTAAAAACGATTGTCGGGTTTACACTTCCCATTTCAGCAAAAACTGGGATGGGGTGTTTTCTATTATTCGCAAGATCAAACAAGGCCTTTCCACCGTGAAAACTTCCTGTGAATCCAACTGCTTTTACAGCCTCATGCTGCACAAGTTGATGCGCAACTTTAAAATCAACAGCGTATAAATGTGAAAAAATTTCTGGAGGCATATCATTTTTAACGATCGCCCGAAGAACAGCGCTTGCGACCAATCCACTCGTTTTTGCATGACTTGGATGCGCCTTGACAATTACCGGACAACCAGCAGCCAATGCCGCTACAGAATCGCCTCCCATGGTAGAATACGCCAAGGGAAAATTGCTTGCCCCAAAAACTAAAACCGGTCCAATACCAAAAAGTTGTTTTCTCAAATCAGGAACTGCCGGGTGATCAGAAGTATCTATGCTTGCTTCGATCCACTCATTTTTTTCGACAAGGTCAGCAAAAGAGGACAATTGAAAAACAGTGCGCGTGAATTCTTTTTCTCCACGTTCACGACTTAATCCCGATTCAGCGCAAAATGCATCTAGAATGATTGTTTTATCCCGCTCCATTTCCGAGCGAATGGATCGTAAAAAGCTCGCTCTTTTGTCATGATCGACTTTTTGAAATTTTTCAAATCCAATTTTGGCCAGTTTTGCAGCGCGAGCTGCTTCTACTGAAGTTGCCTCAAAGAACAATTCAGCATTATGTCTATTAAGTTCAGGATTGAAGGACTGAAAGGTCGATTTACCTTCAGATGAAAATTCTCCGCCTACAATATTCTTTGTAAACAATCGTGCGAGATTTAAGCTTCCTCCAAAGTAAAGGAATAGCTTTCCATGATCTGATTCGAAAGCAATTTCTTACAAGCTTCGTCTACTTTTTTCTCTGCCTCAGTTTTGTTCGGTGCTTCAACAAACAAGCGAACATGACGTCCGATACGCACACCATCAATTTCAGGTAACCCAATATTCTTCATACTGTTTGTTACAGCCTTACCCTGTGGATCCAAAAGAGCCTCAAGAGGCATTACATCAATTTCTGCTTTAAATTTCATTATTCCGAGTTTTAGAATATTTGTTGTTGATTACCGACAAAATTATATACAAAATTACAATTAATGGAATAGACCAAACACGAAGTGTAAGGATTAATAACAAACTTGTGCCTACAAAGATATATCTCACCTCATTTTCTTTCCATTTAAAATGCTTCAGCTTAAGCGCAAAGAGGGGCAGTTCTGCTACGAGTAACAAGCCCATCACTACAATGACTCCCACCAGAACATAGGAATTGAAGATATACTCGAAAATGCCTGCTTCATACCTCCAATTTTCATAATTCAACCAAAGTGTCAAAGGAAAGAACATTAGAAAAAAAGTGTTCATCGGTGTAGGTACTCCGATAAACGAATCCGTTTGACGTTCGTCGATATTGAATTTTGCCAACCTAAACATGGACATGAATGGAATAAACAAAGCAGTCAGGGGTAAATATTTTATCGACGCATCCATGCTATTGGGCACGGCGTAGAACAATGCATTGATCCAGTTTAGCCACTGCAAATGAACGTGTGACACAAAATCAGGCGTGAAGAATGGCCCGTCAATGTAAATGGTAGTCACCATAACTACCATCATAATTATTCCCGGAGCTAAACCGAAAGAAACCATGTCGGCCAATGAATCGAGCTGCTTACCCAAGATGCCCGAAACACCCATTTTCCGAGCCACAAATCCATCTAAAAAATCAAAAAATGCAGCCAAGAAAAGTAAAAAAGGTGCAATATCAATCCTTCCAGCAATAGCAAAAAGAATCGCGAAACAACCTGATAATAGATTAAAAGCTGTAAGAATATTAGGAATATTAAACATTGATACGCATTATATGTTCATTCTCTATGGTAATATGTTCAAAATGAATTAAATTTACCAGTCAGTCAACGTTACTATTAAAAACACAAAGAACACAATTTTTTTAGGAATATGCTGTTAAAGCAACATAATTTTATTTCAACAACTCGAATGAAAACAGCATTTATTACTGGCCTTTTACTTTGCAGTCTAAATTTTATGGTGAACGCTCAGGATGACCCTGTAGCGCCTAAATATTCCAATGAGTTTTTAGCCATAGGAGTTGGTGCAGATGCACTTGGTCTTGGAAATGCAGTAGTCGCACAAACAGGCAGTGTAACTTCAGGCTATTGGAATCCGGCAGGATTGACTAAAGTGAATAAGTGGCTGGAGATCGGTTTAATGCACTCTGAATATTTCGCTGGTATAGCAAAATACGATTATCTGGGATTAGCGCACGCCATCGACGAAAAAAGCACACTAGGCTTTTCGGCGATTCGCTTTGCCGTGGATGATATTCCGAATACCACGCAACTTATCGATAATGAGGGAAATATCAATTACGACAACATCTCTGCATTTACGGCTGCCGATTACGGATTTCTATTCTCCTACGCACGAAAGCTAAATGTTGAAGGATTGAGTGTGGGTGGTAATTTTAAGCTGATCCATCGAAAAGTCGGCGATTTCGCAAAATCGTGGGGATTTGGACTTGACGCTGGCGCACAATACGCGTTGACCGATCGATGGAAATTTGGTGCTGTGTTAAGAGACGTAACTTCCACTTTCAATGCATGGGTATTTACTTTAGATCAGGAAACACAAGAAGTTTTCATAGCCACCGGAAATGAAATCCCACAAAACGGACTTGAACTTACCTTGCCAAGACTGATTTTAGCATCCTATGGAAAGTTTAATTTGGGTGAAAAAGGATTATATACATCCGCAGAAATTGACGTTGACATTACTACCGATGGTAAACGTAACACCCTTTTAAAAAGCAATTTGTTTTCAGTTGACCCTCATGTGGGTCTCGCCGTTGGATTTAAAGATTATGTTACTATTCGCATGGGTGTTTCAAATATGCAAAGTATCAAAGACTTCGATGATTCAAAATCACTCAATGTGCAACCCAACTTAGGTATAGGTTTAGCTTTCAAGAATTTTCATCTTGACTATGCTTTTACCGATATCGGAGATGCTTCGGTTGCATTATATTCACATGTTGTATCACTTCGGATCCAACTCGATCCTCCGAAAAATATGAATTAAACTATGTTTCGATCTAACTACCTCATACTACTCTTTTTTGTGCTGACCTTCACCCCTTCACGGGCTCAGACATATGGGAATGAATGGATCAGATTCAACCAGCAGTACTTTTCTTTCAAAATCTACAATTCAGGTATTCATAAATTGGATTACAGCACACTTTCTGCTGCAGGTATTCCTCTGGGAACTTTTGTTCCAGCCAACATGCAAATTTTTGGACGGGAAAAAGAAATCCCATTATACATGGTAGACGGCGGTGATGCCAGCTTTGATCCGGGAGACTATTTACTTTTTTATGCGGAAAAAAATGATAGTTGGCTAGACACTACGCTATACGCAAGTGCAGCAGATGTGGGCAATCCAAAATACAGTTTATACAACGATACCATTCAATATTTTTTCACATGGAACAATCAAACTAATAACCTCCGGTTTACTGAGGAAACTGATGTGAATTTCTCGGCATATACGCCATCCAATTATGTCTTGTTTGAAAAATTTCTGTCGTATTCTTCCTATTACAATGAAGGAGAAAAAACGTCAGAAGCGAGTAGCTCATTTTTCACTTCGGGTGAAGGATGGGGAAGTTCACCGGTAAATGGTGCTGGGGGATATGTCTGGGACCTGAGTACTGAGCAATTTACCCAAATCTATCAAGGTGTTGACGCTCCTTTAGTCAAATACGATGCTGTTACAGTAGGTGTTTCCAATGCAAATTATTCTGGCTCCGGAAATCATCATACACGACACACCATTGGCTCCTCTAATTATGTTTTAGCCGATTCAGTTTTTATTGGTTACAAAGCCATACAGATCAAAAAAACATTTCCTGTAAGTGTCCTCCCTGCTACAGGAAATTCAAATTTTAAATTATCCATCATCGCTGATCAAGGCGCAGTAACGGACTATCAAAGCACCAACTATTGGTCGTTCTTATACCCAAGAATCCCAAATCTTTCGGGTGCCAACAATGCTAGTTTTTTTGTGAAAAACAATACTGTTGAATCAAAGATCAGATTAGAATTAACAAATTTATCGACATCTAACCCTATTATCTTTTCTTTCGGAGATGTTCCAAGAAAACTGAATTTTATAACTGCAGGCAGTAATTTAAGTGTGTTAATACCTAACAGTACTTCGGGAGTCGATCAAAAAGTAATCTATCAAGAAAATAATACCATTATTAACGTATCTTCCGTTGTTCCTGTAAATGGTGGTGGATTTTTCAATGATTATTCAAGTCTGAACTTGGAAAAAGCGTTGTTAATGGTTTACCATCCGAAGTTGCAATCCGGAACTGACGATTATGCCATTTACAGAAGTTCTGCAGCTGGAGGTTCGCACAATGTGATCAAGGTAAATGTAAATGAGCTTTACCAACAATACGGAGGAGGAATCGAGAAGCATATCAACGGAATTCGACGATTTGCTCACCAAGTTTATCAGTTGAGCACACAAAAACCAGAAGGGCTTTTCTTAATTGGGAAAGGCATTAGAGAAGCTGATGTAGGGGGTGTAACATCAACAGGTCCCGGTACGAGGAAGAATCCTGTAAATTTTGCTAATTCACTGGTTCCATCTTTTGGTCAACCATCCAGTGACGCTTGTATTACGTCAAATCTTCCCAATACAACGAAATGGACACCATTGATTCCGACAGGAAGAATAGCCGTAGAAACTGATCAGGACTTAAAAAACTATCTGAATAAAATAAAATTGCATGAACAGAGTCAAGATCAAAGCTCTGTATATAGTAGCGCTACAAAAGATTGGCAAAAACATATCTTACATTTCGTTGGAGGAACAGACGCCAATCAGCAAAATATATTTGGGAACTACATGAGCTACATGAAAGGCTTGATCGAAAAAGAGTATTTTGGGGCCTCGGTTTCTACTATTGCGAAAAACAATAATGACCCGATCAATCCGGCACAATTAAACAGTATCATGGATCGAATTCAGGATGGTGTTTCCTTGATCACTTTCTTTGGTCACGCAGCAGCTACTAATTCAGGTTTCGAAATAAATATTGATGAACCAACCAACTGGAACAATTCAGGAAAATTCCCGGTGATGCTGACAAATTCCTGTTATAACGGAAACATTTTTCAAAGCGGGGTATCGAAATCTGAAGAATTCGTTAATGCCAACAATAGTGGTGCAATAGGCTATATTGGTACCGTTAACATTGGTTTTGCGAATACTTTATTTCAATATTCTTCTGAATTATATCGACAAATTGGCAATATGCGCTACGGGTATACCTTAGGTGATCAAATGAAAGGTGCTATCGCTAACATTGAATATCCGGGAGCCAACCTTTTCTTAGAAAGTACCTGTACGCAAATGGCTTTGAACGGAGACCCGATGTTGAAAGTTAACTGGCATCAAAAACCCGAAATTGAGATTCTGGAGCAAAATGTCGTATTCTCTCCACAAAATCTGGATCTAACTGTTGACAGTATTCAATTGGATCTTTTGATCAAAAACTTAGGTCGTTCTATCATAGATACGTTCCAAGTTGAAATCAGTCGTAACTTCCCCGGAACCACAACAGATTCTATTTATCGATTCCTGTTACCCAACCTACATTATACCAATACACTTAGTTTCAAAATGCCTTTACAACCGAATATAGGTGTAGGTATAAACACGTTCAATATTAAGGTCGATCTACCGACGTTCATCGATGAACAATACGACGAGATTAACAATAATCAATTGGTAAAAACTTTATTCATTAACATCGATGGTATTCAACCCGTCTTACCCTATGAATTTGCTGTTGTTCCTAATGACAGCGTGACTCTGATCGGATCTACCATCAACCCAATAGCTGATTTTAAAACTTATCGATTTGAGATCGATACAATTGATTTCGAGGGAGCTCCAAGTCCTTTCCACCGTTATGCAACGATTTCCGGTTTAGGAGGAATTAAGGCTATAAATCCTTCCCAATGGCGCCTGAGTACCACATCTATGTTGGCGCCTCTCGTTTGCACCGACAGTACCGTTTATTTTTGGCGTGTAGCTCTTGACGAACCGACACCCACATGGAGAGAAAGTTCATTTCAATACATCCCTAACAAGATGGGTTGGGGACAAGATCACTTCTTTCAATTCAAGAAAAATGGTTTCAACGGTATAGTTTACGACAGGGTTAATCGTCAACGACTTTTCGGACCAAATAACAAGCAACTAACATGTGATGCTTTGTCCACCACTGACGTCCCTGGAATTTATGAAAATGCGTATTACATTGAAGGAAATTTACAAGATTACGGAATCTGTACCTATACTCCATCTTTATATGTTGCTGTCATTGATCCATACACGTTAGAACCATGGGGAACGCATTATGGGACTTCGAATCCAACACACAATTTTGGAAATGCCAATGAAAATGGTGCATGTAGACCAAGAGTTGAAAAATATTTCATTTTCAGGCAAAATGACGCTTCTCAATTAGCCAATTTCCAATCGATGATGGCGGCAGTGCCCAATGATCATTACATTTTGGTTTACTCACCAATGACAACATTGTATGATCAATGGGACGCTTTGGCTCCTTCAATTTACACTACTTTTCAGAATTTAGGTTCTGACAGTATCGTTCCTGGCAGAGCAAATTTACCATTCGCTTTCTTCTGTAGAAAGGGAGATGCTAATAGTGTCATCGAGGAATATGCACAAAATGTGGGAGAAGATGTTCATTTAGAGGCAACACTAGAAGGGTTTGATTACATTGGACAAGAAAATTCTACGTTAATAGGTCCTGCCTCCAACTGGGGTGCTGTTTATTGGAAACAAGACCCCATGGAAATGGCCGCCAATGATTCTACAGTCTTGTACATTAGGGCATTCGATATTACTGGCGCGCTGCAATTAACTATTGATACATCCTTTACAACCAATGACTCCATATTAAATTTAAACACATTAGTAGATGCTAATTTGTATCCATATCTACAGCTTGGAGCGTATTACAAGGATTCGGTTACATTTACACCTGCACAGATCGATCGCTGGCATGTA
>JBFHIN010000006.1:0-16162 GCA_041596415.1 Crocinitomicaceae bacterium
AAAAAAAGCCCGCTGATTTCAGCGGGCTTTTCATATAAGTTGAAGAGATTATTTTACAACTCCTGTAAATGTTGCGTTTTGCGCATATTTCAAGAATTCTCTATCTTTCATAGCTTTGTTTTTCAAAGAAGAATCCTTAGCGAAAGCCATTTTCAAATTGCTAACCACCATATCTACTTTGTCTTGACGTGCAGAAGCAACAGCTTTCAAGTAGTAACCTTGAGCACTTTCTTTATCAGCTGATCCGTCGATAGTTTTGATTGCTGCGTCAGCAGAACCATTCAACATTTGAGCTAATGCTTTGTTGTAAGTGTTTTCAGATCCGAAGTTAGAAACTGCATCTCCGTACTTACCATCTTGGATGTTCAAGATTCCCATGTTGTATCCAACTTCAGAACCAGCACCTTTAGCTTGACCTAACAATTGCTTAGCTTTAGTTCTGTCTCCTGTTGATCCAGCGATAGCTCCCAAGTTGTTTTTAGAAATTGCATTATCTTTCAAGCTGTTTGCTTTCTCAAAATGAGTTTTAGCCTCAGACATTTTGTTCAACATGTAAAGAGCAGCACCAACGTTATTGTGAGTTCTGTAATCTTCAGGATATTTTTTCTGAGCAACTTGGTACAAACGTAATTTCTCGTTTACATCATCAGTAAGCGTTGCTGTGAATAACAATTCTTCAAGATTCAATGAATCTGGAGTAGCTTTAGAAATAGCTTTCAATTCTTCATCAGAATATCCAGTCAAATCATAAACTGTGTGAATTTCAGATCTTCTTAAAAGAGGGAAAATGTTTTTATCCAAAGTAGTGAACGTTTTACCCATGTTTCTCATTTCAGTCTCACGAGTAACAGGATCAGAATGCATTTCCAATACACGGATAACTAAATTTTTCTCATCTTCGTTCATGTTAGATTTTTGAAGTTCTCTTTTGAAACCTTCGTAATCTTCTCCACGACCTGACAAGTTGTAGATCTCAGTTTGAGCTTTCTCGTTCTTAGATTTTTTCGCTAAGTCCATAGTTGCTTTTTTACCAGCCTCAGCACGATCAGAAGAAAGTGTGTTGTTCTTGTTCTCTTCTCCTTCAGGTGAAGCATAACCAACAACATTGATAGCTTTGATAGCAATTTTTGGATTTGACTGAGCCTTAACTAACCATGCAGAATAATCAACGATATCTTTATCCTTTAATTCAGCAGGACGTACGTTTGATTTTCCTTTTTCATAGTTGATTTGAGCCATGTATGTGTGCTCGATAACACGCTTAAATTCGTCTTTCGCGAAAATAACACGGAAATCTTTGTTCACTAGGAATGGAGTGATGATTGTCGCATCGGCAATTTTCTTATCGTCAAATTGACCAGCTTTTTCTTTCCCACCTTTGTAAACTTTTCCTGTAGCTACAAGATCAGCGTTTTCAAATTCCGGTTTGTACGCAACAACGTCAGTGTAAGTCATTTTTCCACCTGGCTTGTATTGGATAACAGAACCGTTACCAGTAGCTTTCTCACCTTGTACAGTTACAGTTTTCAATGCTGTAGATCCTAACATTGGAGTAATTTCAGCACTTGCTTTCTTTTTAATTCCTTTTTCAGGGAAAGTTACGTCAATTTTCACTCTCACAGAGTCTCCGTGCATTTCTAGTGGATTAGGAGTCACCTGATAATTTAGATCTTTTAAAAGGTCGCAGCTAGTCACTAAAGTACCTGCTACAGCAATAAAAGCTAAACCTTTGATGCTTTGTTTTTTCATATTGTTCATTTAAATTCTTACCAAAATTTGGACAATATTAAACATTATTTTTATGTTTAAAAACAATTTTGCAATTAAATATCATTTAAAGATATTCCTCCCTATTTTTTTGATTTCACTCTGATCTTTGCAATTTTCGATAAGTGATTTAATAGGTGTTTTTAAATGTGGATCTTCAAAATCGTTAGCAATTTCCTGCAAGGGAAGAAGTACAAATTTCCGCTCTTTATAGGCCTTGTGAGGTATAGTGAGCTGTTGTGAATTCAACACTAAGCGGTTGTATGATATAATGTCAATATCTATGAATCTGGACATATAACCTTTACCCGAAAAACGAATTCTACCCAGTGTACTCTCGATGTTATTAATACAAGCTAATAAACGAATTGGGGACAAATCTGTTCGAATTTTAACACAACAGTTATAAAACAATTCCTCCGCTTCAAATCCTATGGGTTCACTTTCATATAAACTGGAAACGACAATGATTTCCCCACAATTTGACTCGATCAAGTGGAGTGCATTTTTGAGCGTTTCCGTTCTGTTACCCAGATTTGCTCCTAGACTTAAAATTACTTCTTTGAATTTTACCATTCAAATGTATTGACCATTTTTAAAAGATCTACTTTTAAGTAATCAAGACTTGGTTTTAAAGAATCGTAATTGGGCCTTGTATTGAAATATACCACGCCACTGACAAATTTACTGGTTGAATCGGTTAGGTAAAACTGAAAAGGTGAAGCAACATCACCTTGCAATTCAAACAAAGTTCCAAAGACACGTTGATCTTTTCGTACAATTTGAAAGTCTTCGATGGCTGTAGCTTTCAATTTATGTTCGTCCACTTTATCATTGGCGAAATTGACATACTTGGATAGTGGTTCTTTCATATCAATAAATGAAAAATGAATTATTGCATTCAATTTCTCAATGTCAATATCCTTATGACATGTTAATTTACCAAGCGTATCAGTTACTCCTTTAATGCTGAAAATGCTGGCAGCTTGAAAACTGTAACCGCACTCACTTTTGTATTTTGAATAATTGTGTGCTGGAAGGTCAAGTCTTAAATATGTAGGTGGTTTAGGTATGGGTAATTCTCCATTTCCACAAGAAAAGACCAAAAAAACAATTACGACTATTAATGAGATTCTATTCATGCAGTGGTTGATTTTTCCTGAACAATTGCTTTAATCATTTTAATTCTTCTCTTATCTGATGATTCTACAATGAGCTTGATGCCGTCACAAAGTATATACTCGTTGTTTTTAAGTATTCTACCTGCTTTCTCGACCATGAATCCACCTAACGTTTCTGAATCACCTTTGTTGGTTTCAAATTCGCGCCCGTCAATTTCAAGCACTTTGTAAAAGTCAACAAGTGTTGTTCTTCCTTCAAAGATGAATGTTGAATCGTCAACTTTTGTAAACACAATCTCATCTTCATCGAATTCATCGGTTATGTCTCCAACAATTTCTTCAAGAATGTCTTCTAAGGTGATTATCCCACTTGCACCGCCGTATTCATCAACAACAACAGCCATATGCATTTTCATTTCCTGAAATTCTTTTAACAAGTCATCTATTTTTTTGTTTTCGGGTATGAAAAATGGTTTTCTTAATAAGGTCGTCCATTCGTAATTGTCTCCGTTGGAAAGGTGCGGAAGCAGATCTTTAATGTAAAGGATCCCAATAACGTTATCAACGGAAGTCTTATATACAGGAATTCTAGAATAACCGGCTTCAAGTATATTTTCAATCACTTCTTTAAAAGAGATTTCTTCATCCATGGCAAATATGTCCATGCGTGAGCGCATGATCTGGCAAGCTTCTGTGTTGCCGAATTTGATAATTCCTTCCAGGATTCTATGCTCATCTTCGGAGGTGTGTTCCTCTTTAGTTAAAGCCAATGCTTGTTCAAGTTCGTCAGTGGTGATTTTAATTCCCTTTCTTTTGGCCCTTCGTTGAATAACATTAGTACCCTGCACTAAAAATGTTTTAAGCCAAGACAGGGGAGGTAGATTTTTTAAAGCATTAATAGGCTGAGCTGCATATCGAGTGATCGTTAAGGCGTTCTTAGTCGAATAAATTTTCGGAATGACCTCACCAATCATTAATATCACGAATGTAATCCCAATTACTTCAATTAGAAATCTTGCTGTCGGACCTAGAAGTGATTCCGTGAAAAAGGAGTCTAAAATGGTACTTGAGAGAATAATAATGGCAACATTGACAAAATTATTGGTAATAAGCAAAACAGCTAATAGTTCCTTGGGGCGATCAAGAAGTTGGAGAACGATTTTGGAATTTTTACTGTTTTCGTTCTTCAATGTTTCCTTTTCTGTTGGTCCAAGTGAAAAAAAGGCAGATTCTGAACCGGAAGCGAAACCGGACAACATGAGTAAGAATAGAAGAAAAACAATGCTAATAATTCCACTCATTTCAAGGGAAGCAAAAACTGTGTAATTTGAAATTACTTGTAAACTGGGAGGGTCAATTAATTCCATAATAATTAGAATGGTAAATCGTCACCTTGATCGTTTAGTAGTCCTTCAATAGGTGGAGGTGGCTTAGGTGTTCCTTCATTAGTGAATCCTGGTCCAGAATTTTGATTGCGATCTTGACCTTCCGGTCTAGATAATATAGTCAGTTCATCTGCAATAACTTCAGTTGTGTATCGGGTAAGACCCTCTTTATCTTGCCAGGATCTTTTTTTCAATTTCCCTTCTACATACACCTTCGTGCCTTTTCGAACGTATTTCTCCACAATCTCAGCAAGTCCGCGCCAAACAACGATGTCGTGCCAATCAGTAACTTCTCTTCGTTCATTGGTTGTTCTGTCGGTATAAACTTCAGATGTTGCAAGTGAGAAATTGGCAACTACTGCACCATTTTCCAAATGTCGAACTTCGGGATCTTTTCCCAAGTTCCCAATTAATATCACCTTGTTTACGCTACCTGCCATATTATTAATTTACTACAAATATAAGCTTAAAGTTAATTAATCAAAAAGACTGAATTAATCCAATAGATACATTTCAGAGACGTATTTGTCGATTATTCTAGGTAAAGGAATTTCATCCAATTGATTTTCATTGATGGTTTCCCAGGTTGGGGATTTAATGACTGGGAATTTATCGAAATGATAGAATTTGACATACAGATGCTGATGACTTAGAACATGTTTTTTATTTTC
The DNA here is from genome assembly GCA_041596415.1 of Crocinitomicaceae bacterium. Lineage (GTDB taxonomy): Bacteria > Bacteroidota > Bacteroidia > Flavobacteriales_D > Crocinitomicaceae > M0103. The sequence goes on from JBFHIN010000006.1 coordinate 4,945, forward strand.
TGAAATGGATGTCGCATTCAATTCATAGGTCTGCTGTAAATCGAGTGTTTTGTCTTCCGATGTTTCGATTAAAGGAAACTGATATAATTTTTCCCAAATGTCTTTTTGGGTTCTTTGTTCAACGAGCACATCTGATCCTTCGCGAAATATCATGTAATGAAAGTAGCGATTCTTGATTTTTAACTTTTTTTCTTTTACCGGTAGCAAAGAAACTGTTTTTGATTTATAGGCCGCGCATCCAATAATTAACGGGCAGTCAATACACTTGGGTTGTTTAGGGGTGCATACAAGAGCTCCAAATTCCATTATGGCCTGATTGTGTTCGGCAGCATTGTCTCTAGGGATCAGTTCTTGCGCAAGTTCATAGAAGTATTTCTGTCCCTTACTTGTGTCGATACCCAAATTAATATTGAAGTAACGACTCAAAACCCGATAAACATTTCCGTCTACAACGGCCACGGGTTCGTTGTTACTAAACGATGCTATGGCTGCCGCAGTATATTTCCCTACTCCTTTAAGTTGTAACAATTCTTCAAATGTGACGGGGAAAATACCATTTAATTCATCAACGATAAATTTCGCCGTACTGTGCAGGTTGCGCGCGCGCGAGTAATATCCAAGTCCTTGCCAGTTGTTAAGCACTGATTTTTCATCAGAATTTGCGAGCTCTTTAACTGTGGGATAAGCATTTATGAATTTATGGTAGTAAGATAGTCCCTGATTTACTCTCGTTTGTTGTAATATGATCTCCGATAACCAAATGAAATACGGGTTATTTGTATTGCGCCAAGGAAGGTCTCTTTTGTTTAGTCTATACCAACGGGCAATTTGTAGGTGAAAATCATTCATTAAGGGAAAATAATTAATTTTTTTAGCCGAAAGCAAAAATATAACCTTTTCGTCAACTAATTTTGCATCCTGAAATTCAATATTGAAAATTAAAAAAATAACGAAAATGACAAAGGCAGATATCGTAGCTGACATCGCGGAAGAAACAGGGTTGGAAAGAGTAGAAGCACTTAAAGCAGTTGAGGCATTTATGACATCCATTAAATCTTCTCTTGCAAAAGGGAACAATGTGTACTTGAGAGGGTTTGGAAGCTTCGTTGTTAAGGAAAGAGCTGAAAAAACTGGTCGTAACATTTCTAAGAATACAACGATCATTATTCCTGCTCACAACATTCCATCATTCAAGCCGTCAAAAACGTTTGTAGATGAGGTGAAGAACAATGTGCGAGTAAATTAATTCAAGAATTTTCTCGAGCTGTTTATTATTCGTTTGAAATTATTATCTTTGCACTCTCGTTTTTGACGGGAGTGTTTTTTTTCCTTAGGGGAATGAACTGATAACGAAGAATTTATTAATTAAAATATATATCATTATGCCAAGCGGTAAAAAAAGAAAAAGACATAAGATGGCTACGCACAAGCGTAAAAAAAGACTAAGAAAAAACCGTCACAAGAAGAAAAAATAATTTTTTCTTGATTAGAATGTAAACTTAGTGGGTTCTGCCTGCTAAGTTTTTTCTGTTTTTTTTCACATTAAAATTAGGCTTTCGTGAGTTTAGAACTAGTAGTCGATTCCCGACCAGGGAGTATTTGGCTTGCTCTGCTGCGCGATGGTAAACTTATTGAGTTGCATGAAGAAAAAGGGAATAATGATTTTTCGGTAGGTGATATTTACCTTGGAAAAGTTAGAAAAGTTGTTCCCAGTTTGAATGCGGCATTTGTTGATGTTGGTTACGAAAAGGATGCTTTTTTGCATTACCTAGACCTAGGACCTCAATTTAATTCCCTGAATAAATTTACCAAAGAAACGCTCAACGGCAAGCAAAACGTGGCCGATCTTCTTTATTTCAGAATTGAAAAAGAAATTGCAAAAGATGGTAAGATTGACGAAACAATATCGTCATCACAACCGATATTAGTGCAAGTTGCCAAAGAACCAATTTCAAGTAAAGGTCCTCGCCTAAGCGCAGAGATAACCCTTGCCGGAAGATATTTGGTTTTGGTACCTTTTTCTGATAAAATTTCCATTTCTCAAAAAATTAAGGAACAAGAAGAGCGTGACCGTTTAAAGGATTTGATGGAGAGCATCAAACCAAAAAATTTCGGAGTAATCATCCGTACTGTTGCTGAGAATAAAAAAATTGAACTTTTAGATCAGGATCTTAAGAATTTGATGGAGAAGTGGAAAACGATGCATGCCAATTTAAAGCAAGCCGTTCCGCCAAGAAGAGTTTTGGGAGAAATTGACAAAACTTCATCTATATTGAGAGATCTTTTGAATAGCGACTTTTCAAATATCCATGTGAATGATGAAGGTCTTCACAATGAAATGAAAGAGTACGTGGCGGGAATAGCTCCTGGACGTGAAAAGATCGTTAAACTGCATGATAATAAGCTCAATATTTTTGAGCGATTCGGCATAAGTAAGCAGATCAAAACCTTGTTCGGAAAGAAAGTTCCTTTATCAAGTGGTGGTTATTTGATTATTGAGCATACTGAAGCAATGCACGTTATTGACGTCAATAGTGGTAATCGCAAAGGAGCCGATGGTCAAGAAAGCAATGCGCTAGCAACCAACATTGAAGCTGCTGAAGAGATAGCTAGAGTGCTGCAATTGCGTGATATGGGAGGTATTGTTTGTATCGACTTTATCGATATGCATAATCGGGAGAACAACAAAGCTTTATTCGATAAACTGAAAGGCTTTATGCGTTCTGACAGAGCTAAGCATAACATTCTTCCTCCTTCGAAATTTGGTGTCGTTGAAATTACTCGTCAGCGCGTCCGTCCAGAAACGGATATCAATACTTCAGAGACTTGCCCTACCTGTAATGGGACCGGCGAGGTGCAGGCGAGTATCTTATTTGCAGAAGAGATCGAATCGAACTTGAACTATCTGATATTGGATCGCCATGAAAAGGACATCGCACTTTTAGTGCATCCTTATCTGGAATCCTTCTTTAAACGAGGATTAATTTCAAAGCAGTTGAAATGGTTCTTCCGTTATAAAAGATGGATTAAAATACAAGGTGTGACTGCATATCACTTACTTGAATACAACTTTGTAAATAAAAAACACGAAGAAATTGCACTCTGACATGAAGTCAGAGTGCAAATATTCTTTCGAACAGGCTAGGGTCAAACTGGAAGCCTGGTGCGCTTATCAGGAGCGATGTCACGCTGAAATTTGGTCAAAAATGCAAGGCTGGGGATTGAGCTACGAAGATCAGCATCAGCTTATCAGTCATTTGATCAGTACTAATTTCCTTAATGAGGAAAGGTTTGCTGAAGCCTTCGTTAGTGGGAAATTTAACATTAAAAAATGGGGGCGAATTAAGATCAAAGCCCATCTCAAACAAAAAAACATTTCTCCGGCCAACATCGAAAAAGGCATAAAATGCATTGAAGCTGACTCGTATGTAAATACCTTAGCTTCTTTGGCCGAAAAAAAAGAGAAAGAACTGGCGCGTGAAAAGGATGCTTACCTGAAAAAAGCAAAAATTATCAGATTTCTTCAAGCAAAAGGGTATGAATCTGACCTGATCTTCGATGTCGTAGAAAAATTACTTAGTTCGAAATAATTACTTTGAAAGTTTTCTTTATCTGCTCGTTCAAATAATTTTGGTAATTGATGGATAGAAAATAAGTTCCACTTTCATCAGCCACTTTGAGTTTAATGTAACTATTGTCACCGCTGTGATAATTTGCTATTTTGCGACCCAGAACATCAAAAATTTCAAGTTGAAAATTATTTATTTGATCGTTTGGTGAGCGAACGATGAGCTCTTCGCCGACTTGTAGTGGGTTTGGATAGATTTTAAAATCATCATCGGCAGTTGTAGAAAAAAGCTCACGGTCGAACCACAATAGAAATAGTCCATTTTGTCTGTCGGAAACGATTATGCGCTCAGAAGGATAATTGGCATAAACTCCCCACGCCCCATTCATTTTAAAACTTGAGGTTTGAGGATAAGTATCGTAAAAAGCCACTTCTTCGGGTGTAGATTTTATCGAAAATATTCTGAGTCCTTCATTGTAGTAGGCGACAAACGCAAATTCATTGGTACACATGATGTTATGGGGAACACTGCCGTTGGTATAATTCGTTCCAAAGAGATGTGTAACACTGATGGAAAGATCGGGTTGAATAGTGCATTTCTTTACACGTTTTCCATTCGTTTCATCGGCAAAAACATAGGTAGTGCCATCTGGGCTCAACCATCCCTGGTGATTGAACCCTTGATCCTGATAAAAATTCAAATTGCTTTTGTAAATGGGAGCCGTGGGATTAGAAAAATCATAGATGCGTAGGCCGTCCATTCCACAATTGAGAATTGCAATATTGTTGCGAACATAGCAATCATGTACTTCAGGAATGTCTGAAGGCCCTTCCCATATTAAAACAGGATTTATGGGGTCGGCTAAGGAGAAAACGCGCATTGGAATCAAGCTTCCAGGTATTCCCGAAATAAAAGGAGTAACTCTGCATGCGTATAATAAGGCGTTCGATGTGTCAATAAATAGATTATGAATCTTTCCAAAAAACTCATTCTGAATATCTGCAACTAAAACTACAGAGTCGGGTAGATAATTCAAGTCAATGATCTGTAGACTGCTTGTTCCTTCGTCGCAAACCGCATAGGCGTAGTTCTTATAGGTTTTTGTTTCTCTGTGAACAACTTGTGAAGAGCTGAACCTGCCCTTGATAAAACCAACCGGTTTCAACTTGTTTTGATCTGTTAGCTGGAAAAAATGTGATCCCTCCGTAGAACCAATTACAGCAAATTCCTTTTTATTATGGACAAAACCCCAGCAACCGCTGAATCGAGCCTGACTTGAATTAGTGATGACCGTATCCGAAAACCATTGATCCAACAAATCAATATTTCTTCTCTCTTGAGCAAAAGAAACTCCACAGAAAATGGTCAATAAAAGGCTTAATTTTCGCACGTTTAACTCGGATATCCATCAAATTTAGCACAATTGGCCCGAATTCACAGATTTTAACTTTTGATTCCTGAATATTATTTATTTTAGCGGTCAAATTGCAGAATAAAGTGTCCGACTCCGTTATTGTAATCCCTACGTATAATGAAATTGAAAATGTAGAACGCATGACCCGTAAGGTAATGTCGTACGAAAAAGACTTTCATATTTTATTTGTAGACGATAATTCACCTGACGGAACGGCCGAAAAGATAGAAGAACTTATTCAGGAATTTCCCGGAAGAATCTTTTTAGAAAAAAGAAAAGGAAAACTTGGCTTGGGAACGGCTTATGTTCATGGTTTCAAATGGGCAATAGACAAGAAGTACGAGTATATTTTTGAAATGGATTGTGACTTTTCACACAACCCTGATGATTTGATTCGTCTCTATAATGCCTGTGCTGGCGGTGCCGACGTTAGCATCGGTTCGCGTTATTGCAAAGGGGGGAAGGTTAAGAATTGGCCGATGAAGAGGATCTTAATGTCCTATTTTGCCAGTTTATATGTGCGTTCAATTCTTTTTTTAGGGATCAAAGACACAACCGCCGGATTTAAATGCTACAGAAGAAAAGTACTAGAGAAGATCAATTTAGATAATGTTGACTTTAAAGGATATGCTTTTCAAATTTGTATGAAATATGCCGCTTATAAACATGGGTTCAAAATAGTGGAGGTTCCAATTACTTTTATTGATAGACAATACGGGGAATCGAAAATGAACTCCGGAATATTTAAAGAGGCCCTATTTGGTGTTTGGAAAATGCGTAAAATGGATATATGAGTAAACCAGTTGTTTTAAAAGGTGGTACGATCGTGAATGAAGGGTCGTTACAGCAAGCGGATATTTTAATAAAAAATGGCCGTATTGAAAAGATCTCTCGAAATATAGAAGTAGAATATGATATCGAGGAAATAGATGCTACCGGTTCTTATATCTTTCCAGGTTGTATTGACGATCAAGTGCATTTCAGAGAACCTGGGTTAACGCACAAAGGAAATATTGCGACAGAATCACGTGCAGCTGTTGCCGGAGGAATCACTTCCTTCATGGAAATGCCGAATACGGTTCCGAATGCTTTGACGCAAGAATTATTAGCAGATAAATACGATATTGGCGCAAAAACGTCCATTGCGAACTATTCCTTTTTCATGGGAGCCTCAAATGACAATTTGGATGAGGTGTTGAAAACAGACAGTGAAAAAGTTTGTGGTGTGAAGATTTTCATGGGTTCATCGACAGGAGATATGTTGGTAGATAGTGAAAAAGCGTTGGAAGGGTTGTTTGAAAAAGTGCCACCTATGCTCATTGCGACACACTGTGAGGATGAACAGACGATTCGAGCAAACTCTGCGAAATATAGAGAAATTTATGGCGAGGATGTTCCAATGGAACTTCATCCTGTCATAAGAAATGAAGAAGCTTGCTATCTTTCTTCTTCGTTGGCGGTGCGACTTGCTAAAAAATACAATACGCGTTTACACATATTACATATTTCAACGGCTAAAGAACTTGAGTTGTTCGATAATAGTATTCCCTTAGAACAAAAGATGATCACGGCGGAAGCATGCATACATCACATGTGGTTTACAGATGAAGATTATGCGAAGAAAGGCAGTCTGATCAAGTGGAATCCTGCAGTTAAATCTAAGGCAGATAGGGATGCAATCTTTCAAGCTGTATTGGATAATAGAATAGATGTGATAGCCACGGATCATGCACCTCATACAATAGAGGAAAAGCAACAATCGTATTTTAAAGCACCATCCGGAGGACCTTTAGTTCAACATGCACTTCAGGCCATGTTGGAAAAACATGAACAAGGTATGATTTCCAAGGAACGCATTGCTGAGAAAATGGCACATGCTCCGGCTATTCTATTCCAGGTAAAAGAGAGAGGGTTTATTCGTGAAGGGTATTTTGCTGATCTGGTTATTGTGAAGAAAAAAGATTATTCGGTAACCAAAAATAATCTTTTGTATATGTGTGGTTGGTCGCCGTTTGAAGGTACGACATTCAGTTATTCCATTGATAAAACCTTTGTGAATGGTAATATGGTATTTTCAGACAATCAAATAATTGAAGGCACAAACGGTTCAAGGCTACTTTTCCATAAGCGGTGATCGATATGAGATCAGTTCTGTTTTTTCTTAGCATTATACAAGTGTTCGGTTCATGTAACAATGGTATAGAAAACAGGGTTTCTAGCCCTGATGACCTGATTCCTAAAGATTCAATGGTAGTAATTCTAAAAGAGCTTGTGGTGATGGAATCGTATGTTCAAGGAAAATACGTTCATGTCTCTCAATTTAAAAAGATCATGACTAAATCGGGCGAAAACATCCTGAAAGGATACGATGTTAGTAATCAACGTTTTGAAAGAAGTATGGATTACTACGGGAGTCGTCATAGAGAAATGATCGAAATTTATACGAAGGTTCTTGACGAATTACAGGTGGAGGCAGCGATTTTAAGCGAAAAGTTGCCGAAAATGGATTCAACAAATCAGCTTAGTCAGCCTGGCTTTTTACACATTCCGGTTGAATAACATCAACACTTCAGATATTTCCAGTTTCGAACCTTCCCTTCTTCAAGCCATTCTATCGTTGTGTCCAATCTTTTTAAACGTGTAGGCTCAGTCTTTGCTCCATTGATCCACTCCACATATTCTCTTTTATTTGAATTACTGAATTTTTCAAAGGTAGCTCTGGCTTTTGGACTTTGGTTCATTCGTTCTTGCAGATCTTCCGGAATAACTATCTCAGCTTTAGGATCTGCTTTTCTTCGTTCCAATTTTGCTCCTGAGTCCGTTAGTTGCATAGCTTCATGAATATAGGAGATCAAAATGTTGTCATCAGGAAGATCGTCTAAACGTTGAATTTTTCCTAGCTGCCCCATTCCTGTTCTTCCTTCTTCAGCTTCAAGGATTTTTAAAGGGTCCGACATGGAGTTGGCTAACCAGAAACCAAAACTGCAATGTTTTTTGAATGCGGCCATATTACAGAGGATGCGTCCTTTGTATTCGAAAACTGGAAAAGACCACTTCATTTTTTCGACTACTTCCGGACACGCTTCGTGTACCAATTTGCGCAAGTGATGCAATATGGGTTGTGCAAATTCTTCTGATTTATCAATGTACGCATCAATAATATTCATGTCACTGACTATTTAGATTTTTTATCAATTATTTTTTTCGCATTTTCCCTAACATAGGCGTCCCAATTGCCACTTTTAGACTTGTTGTGCTCACCAACTCCTTTCGAAAAGTGGTGACAAACAGCAACAGCCAGTCCATCTGTAGCATCAAGATACTTAGGCATTTCTTGGAAATTAAGTAATTTCTGCAGCATGGCAGCCAACTGCTCTTTAGATGCCGAGCCGTTTCCAGTGATTGCCTGTTTTACACGCTTGGGTGAATACTCTTCAAAAGGAATATTATTGTTTAATCCAGCGGCTATAGCCACTCCCTGCGCTCTTCCCAACTTCAACATCGATTGAACGTTCTTTCCGAAAAAGGGAGCCTCAATGGCCATTTCATCGGGCTTATATTCCTTAATAATTCCATCAACACGATCGAAAATACGCTTAAGTTTTTCGGGATGATTCGGTAATTTGTTCAATTGAATGATCCCGAAATTGAGCAAGGTTATTTTTTTATTTAGTACATGTATGAGTCCATAACCCATTACGGTGGTTCCGGGGTCAATTCCGAGAATTATTTTATCTTCAACCATTCAATTCGATATCCTTGGTTAAAGCTATAAAAAATCGAAAGATTATTTTCATTTTACTTAAAATGATTGCCTTTGCTTTCATTGGCTTTGTGCTATTTCATCAATTACGGAAATCGGACTGGAGCGCAACATCGATTGAAATTGAAAACGGGTATTTTTTATTACTTGCCTTGGCTCTAGTACCGCTTAACTGGTGGATGGAATGGATCAAATGGGAAATGATCATTAGAGCGCTTAACATTCGCTCTACGTTTACCATCAGGTCTCAAGCATTTTTTGCCGGAATTGTCACGGGTATGTTAACACCGAACATGCTTGGGAATTTTTTAGGCAGGATGTATTATTTCGAACGTAAAAATCGCATTGGTTTAATCATTCTGACACTTTTTGGTAATTATGCTCAGTTTTTAGCCAGCATGTTCTTTGGTTTACTGGCATTCTTTTTTCTCGATCGAAATCCATTTGATCTGGAAATGTCCGATATACTTCCGATTTTTTCTGGTTTGGTGGTCTTCTTCTTTCTCATGTATTTCGCGCTCGAATATCTTTTACCCAAATGGAAGTTTGTAAAGCGTATTCGATCACTTTTTGAGGAGAATAACATGAGATCGCTGAGATTCAAACTTTTGCTGGTAAGTTTTGTGCGTTATTTAATATTTTCCATCCAGTTTTCATTGATGTTAGCCGTATTTGGTGAAGAACTCAGTATTACGAACATGGTATGGATCTGGCAAGCTTATTTGTGGGTAACAATAGCCCCGTCATTGTTCTTGGGTAAATTAGCCATTCGTGAATCCATCTCTATTTGGGTGCTGGTTGGTGCAGGAATGGCAGAAAATTCTGTTTTCGTAGCATCGTTAAGTATTTGGGTGATGAATTTGTTTCTGCCGTCCATAATTTCTTTGATCATTTGTAAAAACAGATTAAAGGTATGAGCGAATTGATTATTCTTTACCTCATCATTTATCTTTTGGTCGTTGTTGTTGCGCTGACCGGAGCTAAGAGGCAAGTAGACAAAGAGGACAGGATCTACAGCGCTATTGAAAAATTGAAGCTTGATCAAATTAGTGTGGTAATACCATTTCGGAATGAGCAAGATAATTTGGCTGGTTTAGTGGAAAGTATCAATAAGAGCAATAATTTGCCCTTGGAATTTATTTTTGTGAATGATCACTCAGAGGACCTTTCCTTAAGCGTAATCAACACACTCAAAGCAGAAGTGAATTATAGCATCGTGCAATTGAAGGCGGAGCAACTAGGAAAAAAGGTAGCCATACGCGAAGGCATTTCCAACGCGGAAGGAAGTTATATCCTAAGTTTAGATGCTGACGTGATTTTTTCCGAAATGTATTTCTCTTCATTAAAACAACTAGAAGAACGAGATCTGTACATTCTGCCAGTTCAACTTTTTTCAGGAAAGGGAAATATATTGTTTGAACAAGATGTTTATATGCTCAGTGCATTAAATCTTTGTGTTTCAGGAATATTTCGTCCCATTGTGGCAAGTGGCGCCAATCTTTTGTATCGCAAATCGGCATTTGAACGCCATGATGATATTGGTTCGCATGCTCACATTCAGAGTGGCGACGATATGTTTCTTATGAAAAATTTTATCGACAAGGGAGCTTCGGTGGAATTGATCACGAATATTTCCTTCACAGTAAAAACTAAGACTCCCGATAGTTGGATCGATTTTTTTCATCAGCGCGTTAGGTGGGCAGCGAAGACAACTGCTTTAAAGGATTTACTTGGTCACGGCGTTAATGCTTTACAAGGAATTTTGACCCTTCTTTTTGTTTATTTGACGCTTCGGTTCGTTGCTGAAAATGATTTATATCCAGCTATTTTTCTGTGGTTGCTGAAATCAGCTTCCGACATGATCATTGCCTTACCCTTTACGTGGCGACAAAAGCGTTGGTCAAATTGGTTTTTTATGCCAATTTACGAATTGATCTATCCTTTTTACTTGCTTTTAATGGTCATTCTGGTAATGATCATGCGACCAAGTTGGAAAGGCAGAACTGTGACCAGTCGTTAAGCAAATTGTTTTTCAATTTCGCGTAGTGATTCCATTTTTTTCTTCGCCAGAAACCCTTTGATATCTTCGAAATGTTCAACCACTCTTTTGTCTTTGAATTCATAGATCTTGTTCACCAAACCGTCGAGAAAATCACGGTCGTGCGATACCAAAATCAATGTTCCGTTAAAATCATTCAATGCCTCTTTAATCACATCCTTGGTTTTCATGTCCAAATGGTTGGTAGGCTCATCGAGAATAAGAACATTCACGGGTTCAAGAAGCAATTTGATCATGGCTAAACGCGTCTTTTCTCCTCCGGAAAGAACTTTTACTTTTTTAGTGCTGGCATCTCCACCAAACATGAAGGCACCTAAAATATCTCTGATCTTTGTGCGAATATCACCAACCGCTACATTATCGATCGTTTCAAAGATCGTTAGACTTTCGTCTAAAAGAGAGGCTTGGTTTTG
>JBFHIN010000007.1:0-15996 GCA_041596415.1 Crocinitomicaceae bacterium
TCCACAAAAGCAATGAGCAGGCTGAGCAAAAAGATGTAAACCATCCCCTTCCACAATATCTTGAACGTATCACTCTTGTTAAATGAGAGAATTAATTTTAACCAACTTTTAGGATTATAATAGATCATTAACTAATGGTGCTATCTTTTAATATTTTAGGAATTTAATGTATTGTACGCCATTTTCACTTTGCAGCAACAGTAGGTAACTTCCTTGCGACAGACCTGTCAAATCGATAATCTTCCCAGGAAAATTTATGGTTTGAACCCTGGCTCCATCCAGAGATAAAATTGTTCCAGATATGAAATATTCCTCAGAATTAATTTCCAATTTGTCCTGAGCTGGATTTGGGAATACTGTTATGTTTTCTTCTTTCGAACTCTCTTCGACTCCCACGGAACAACCTGTAGAACAGAAAGTAATTGTCCCTGCAATCGTTCCAAAATTATAGTCCATTCCACCACCGGTATTATCACAGAAATCAAATGTCCCGCTCATATTTCCCCAATTATACGAATCGTTGCTTACGCAAAAATTACCGCTTCCATTGATGTCATATCCGTTGTAGAAATTATTACCCACTTCAATGATGGCATTGTTGGTTAAAAAGGCAGTTCCTCCTATGGAATCCCCGTTGAAAAAATCGCTATGAGCGTAAATCCTAGTACCATTTTCCAAATTGAATGTTCCCAAATTAAACCAATTGAACTGAACATCCATAAATCCGGATGTGTTCATTGTGAATGTTCCCGAGTTTCCAAAAGCCTTAAAATACATGTATCCTCCTGTTGAAGTAAAAGTACCAGTATTACCTACCGAATCTCCTGCCAAATGTCCGCTCTGTTCGAAAGTTCCTGTGTTTAAAATATTACCACCGAACAATGTTCCACTGTTTGTAAAATTTCCTTCGGTCATCAGACTATCCAAACCATCTAATAATCCTGAATTTGTGTAACTTGAAGTTGTTCCCACATACATGCCTCTATAAACGGCAAAATGCCCGGTATTAGTCCCATATCCACCATTTGTGTAAGCCACGTCATAAAACCCGGAGTTACCGTAATTCAAGTATTTGGAATTCGTGCCATCAATCAAGATCGATCTGTTTCCTGTTTGGATCAAAGATCCTGTATTGTTCACTGTAATACTTCCACCATTGTTAACCAACCAATTAACATCCATGTTAATCGTATGATTGATTATTATGTTATCGTTTGTAGAGGGAAAACATGTACAACTCCATGTGAAAGGATTTGAAGCATTTCCATTTTGAACTGAGGAAATTGTCTGTTGCGCATAAGTAGTTACACTCACCCAACTCAGTAAGATAAAAGCAAATTTTTTCATCGAAACACTATCAATTATCGTTGATACCAAAGGCTCTAAAGCCTAAAGTAATTGAAATATAGTTTCTCGGAATCTCTCTTGTTTCCCCATTCGTAAGCGTCATTATATCTTTACCCATAACGAAGTGGTACATTCCCGAAATTCTAAAATTACCGAAGGCCATTCCAATTTCCGGTGCAAACCCAAAATTGTTGGGTGCTGCCGTAATTGTTGCTGACCCGTTTCCGCCTGCGCTCGTATTTGCAATTGTGTAACGTCCAAATCCTAATCCAAAAAATGGACGGTTGTCATTTTCAGAAAGATAATATTCGCCTTTAAAGAGTAATGCAGCACGTGTAGAAAGTCCTACATCGACGGTTTGACCATCACTTGATATTTTACCTCCAAACAAAACGTCCCCTTCAAAACGTAGTCCCAAACTTACTTGAGGATTTATAAAAAGCTTCGGCTCAGCAAATGCAGCTATTCCATAAGCATTATTTTGACCAAAGGATAAAGCAGCGCCCACTCCGGCATCACTTCTAAAAAAGATATTTTGAGCAAACAATGATGACGAGGCAATTAAAAAACAAAAAGAAAGTAATTGTGTTTTCATAGTATGAATTTTTAGTGTACTCTAAAGATGCTACAAATAATAATCCAAAATGTTTTTTGCGTAAATTTTATTTCTTTACTAAAGATAATTGTTAATATTTTCACAAGTGTTTGCGAGGGTTTCAGCTTTTTATACCTTTACTATGTTAAAATTCAAACAATATGGAAATTACCCCTGAAATAAAAAAAAGACTCGAACTGTTGAATGAAAAATACTCAGCACTCGGACAAGACTTGGTTTCCTATTTAGATGGATTACTCTATGCTGACGTGGTAAAATATTGGGATTACATAGAAGTAGATACACTCTTGAGTCTTCAAAAACCAAAGACCAACATTCCCGACGAACGCATATTCATTATTTATCACCAGATTACGGAGTTGTATTTCAAAATGGCACTTAATGAATTTGAACAATTAGGTGAAAAAATGGAAATTGAGGCGCCGTTTTTCATAGATCGCGTAACAAGAATCAATCGTTATTTCGAGGCATTGATCAAAAGTTTTGAAATTATGATCCACGGTATGGAACAGGAGCAGTTCATGAAATTCAGAATGTCCCTACTTCCGGCAAGTGGATTCCAGTCAGCTCAGTATAGATTAATTGAAATTTGGAGTACCAATTTTATCAATTTGGTTCATAAAGATAAACGACAAGATTTTATTTCTTCGCAAGATATAGAATCGATGTACGATAATATTTATTGGAAAGAGGGTGCAACAGAATTGGCGACTGGCAAGAAAACACTGACACTTATCCAATTTGAAGAAAAGTACCAAGATTCTTTTATTTCATTAGGAAAGCAATGTTTGACAAAAAACTTATGGCAAGTATATAAACGTTTGTCTACGGAAGATCAAAACAACCCGAAAGTTATTAACGTACTTAAACAAAATGACATCAACGTCAACATCAACTGGCCACTTGCCCATTATAAATCAGCCGTTCGCTATTTGAACAAAGATTCCGTTGATATTGCTGCCACTGGTGGAACAAACTGGCAAAAATACTTACCTCCAAGATTCCAGAAAAGAATTTTCTATCCGGAATTATGGACTGATCAAGAAAAAGAAGAGTGGGGTAAATCTTGGGTAGAAGATGTACTAAGATAAATGTCTTACTGAATTCAGAAATTCTTTCATAGATTCAAATTGTGCGTCAGCCAGAATCAACTTAGGTTCTGGCTGATGTGTTTTTTCGGGGATACAAACGCAGGTCATCTTTGCTGCCTTTGCGCTGATAACGCCGTTCAGAGAATCTTCAATGACAAGACATTTATTTGGACTAACACCCAGAAATTGCGCGACATGTAAGTATACTCCGGGATGTGGTTTTCCATAGCGTTCAAATTCTGCCGAATACGTAAAATCGAAGCAATCTCTAATTTTTAATGCATCTAAAACAGCATCGATCAAGGATTGATACGAAGAAGTAGCTAAGCCTATTTTATAATTATTTTGTTTTAAATAATCCAAAGTCTCCATCACTCCAGTTAATGGAAAAGGGTTTTCCCAAATTAAGACCTCCATTTTTTGAATAATAGCCTTTTCAACGTCCAAGGGCTCAACGTTCGACCATCCTTCGTGCTCATGCCAAAAATGGATGACCTCATCCAAACGTAAACCCACGGTTTTTTGAAAATCTTTTTTTGTCAACTTGGAACCCACAGACAAAAACACTTCTTCCATGGCTATTTTCCATAGGGGCTCAGAATCTATCAATACCCCGTCCATATCAAAGATTACTGCGTCAAAATTTTTAAGATCAATCATTTTCAAAAATGTATAAGTTGGGGCCTCCTAGTATTTTGTTCTTCTCAGACGCCACAAAAATAGTTTTTTTACCCTGCACTTCGATTGCCTCGTATTGTTCAGGTGAATGCAATTTTTTTCTATTGATCAATATCCATTGTTTATTGGAAAATGTATAAATCAGAATTTCCTTGTAGGTCAACACATACAATTTACCGTCAAAAAAATCCGCCGCTGATATTACATTTCTTGGACCTCTATTACCTTTAATTTGTAATTCACCTGAATACTCAGCGCTATAAGAACCTATTGCATCACTTAAACTATAAATTTCAACCTTGCGTTTAGGTCCTTTTTTTGTATTCTTTATAAATAAATATAATCGTCCTTGCCACCAAATCAATGCTTCGCAATTTCTATTAAAAGTACTTTCCGAATTTTGCTTTATTTTGGATTCAGAATACACAAAACGGATTTCTTGAGCTTCCACCTCACTGTTGATAAAAGCCTCATCAAGGGAAAGTTTGAGAATTTGAAATTCCTTTCGTACACCTGAGTTATTTCCGACATCTGCAATGTACAAATTACCTTTATCATCAACCGATAAGTCTTCCCAGTCTATATTGGGGTGATTGCTTACCTTACAACGATGGGCAATTATACCTTTCTTCGTTAAGAAATATATAAAAGGTTCATTACCGCTATCATTAATAGCCACCAACAAACTGTCCCTGTAGGTTTCCAAACCCGAGATTTCTTTAAGTTGATTGTTGAGTGTTATTTTTTCGGTTTTATCTTGAGCTACGAGGTAAGTATTCAGGAAAAAGGCAATACCCAAGACTATCGTTGTTTGAGACATGATTTAATTTAGGATAATACGCACAATCTCAATGCGTCTGTCGCTCACTTCTTCAATAATCAATGTTTGATGATCAAGTTCTACCTTGGTTCCCGCTTCTGGTATTGATTCAAGTTCATTAATGATCAAACCACCAAGAGTTTCATAACTTTCTGATTCAGGTAATTTCAGGTTAAACTCTTCATTTAAGTAATCGATATCCGCTCGTCCGGAAAATCTAAATTCTTTATCACTAATTCGTTCTTCCACCCAGTCCTCCTTGTCGTGTTCGTCTTCTATTTCGCCAAAGATCTCTTCGATCACGTCCTCTATAGTAACTAATCCTGCTGTGCCTCCATATTCATCCACAACAATGGAAATATTACCACTCTGCTTGGTAAACATCTCTAATAATTCCTTACCCGGCATCGACGAAGGAACAAAGGAAATGGGTAATAATATTTGTTTAATTGATGTTGGTTTTTTGAATATTTCAAACGAATGCACGTAGCCGATAATATTATCTATTGAGCCTCTATACACAATGATTTTCGAAAGACCATGCTTAACAAATAGGTTGATCAAGGTTTCGATATCTTCTTCCACTTCAACAGCAATAATCTCTGTTCGAGGGATCATGCAATCTCTTGTTTTGATATTAGAGAAATCCAATGCGTTTTGCAAGATCAACATTTCATTTCCGAAATCCTGTTCATCTTTTATTCTGGCAGAAATGTCCTGAACATAATGTTCCAAATCGATTTTTGAGAACACTTTTTGAGACTGGGATTGATCTGTTTTGAAAAGACGGAGTATAAAACTACTCACGAACATGATGACGTGTGTAGGTATAAATAAACACGTATAGATTAGTGTCATGGGAAACCCTGCGAGTGTTAAAAATCCATTCGGATTCAACTGCACCAATGCTTTTGGTAAAAATTCAGCCACAATTAATACCAGAACGGAAGAAATTGAAGTTTGAATTAATAACACCAACACCTCATCGCTTATCCCCCAGTTCATAATTATTGGACTTAATAGATCTGCCGCCTGAATACCAAATAATACCAGCGCAACGTTATTTCCCAACAGCAATAGGGCGATAAAAAAAGACTCCTGCTTATAAAACAAGTTCAACATTCTGCCTTGCAGTGTTCGCTTGTTCCTATCCAATTCAACTTTTAAACGGTTGGAAGACAAATAAGCGATCTCCATACCTGAAAAAAATGCCGAAAAGGCTAAAGAAATTAAAATGATAAGTACCGAATAGGAAGGGTCCATAGAAGTCAATCTCCAACCAAGATAATAATTTTCGAATTACACAACGTCAAAACCGATATCCTTTCTATAGTATGCGTCTTCAAATTCGATCTCATTGATAGAGGAATATGAACGTTGAAGTGCGCCATTAAGATTTTTCCCGTAAGAAGTAACGGCGAGTACTCTTCCGCCATTGGTTAAGATCGCCGGGCCATCGGCACTTGTGCCTGCGTGAAAAACTATACTCTCGCTCACTGTGTTCAAACCAAAAATCTGTTTTCCTTTTTTATATTCTTCAGGGTAGCCACCCGATACCATCATCACGGTACATGCGGCATTTTCAGAAAATTGAACATCACATTCAGAAAGGGTGTTTGTCGCTACGCCTTCAAGCAAGTCCAATAAATCTGATTTCAGCCTTGGAATTACAACCTCCGTTTCTGGGTCTCCCATTCTACAATTGTATTCAATCACATACGGTTCGCCTTTAACGCTAATCAAACCAAAGAAAATAAATCCTTTGTACTCGATGTTGTCCGCTTTTAATCCTTTCACTGTAGGAATGATAATCTGATTTTTCACTTTATCCATGAATGCTGCATCAGCAAATGGAACGGGAGAAATTGCACCCATACCCCCGGTGTTCAAACCAGTGTCAGCTTCGCCAATTCGTTTGTAATCCTTAGCCTCGGGTAATAATTTATAGGAATCGCCGTCTGTGATAACAAAAACGGACAGTTCAATGCCTTTAAGAAACTGTTCAATCACCACGCGTGAACTTGCATCACCAAACTTTGCATCAGCCAACATTTGTTTCAACTCGCTTTTTGCCTCTTTCAGGTCATCGACGATCAAAACTCCTTTTCCGGCAGCCAATCCGTCAGCTTTCAGCACATAAGGAGCTTTCATGTTTTCCAAAAATTTGTAACCTTCTTCAAGTGTATCCTTGGTGAAAGTAGCGTATTTAGCTGTTGGAATATTGTGACGTTGCATAAATTGTTTGGCAAAATCCTTGCTGCCTTCCAGTTGAGCTGCTTCTTTGTTTGGGCCTATTACGGCAATTTTCTTCAAGTCCTCATCAGCAAGAAAAAAATCATGTATTCCTTTTACCAAAGGTTCTTCAGGTCCAACTAAAACGATGTCAATACTATTCTTGAGAACGAATTCTTTTATAGCAGGAAAATCGGTTGGATTAATTGGAACGTTTTTACCAAAATTACGTGTTCCAGCATTTCCAGGTGCAATAAACAGTTCATCAAGCATGGAGCTTTGTGCTATTTTCCAAGCAAAAGCATGCTCTCTGCCGCCTGATCCTAAGAGTAATACTCTCATTTTATTTTTTTAAGTGTCTATTAACAGTAATTCAAAAGTGATTCGATGATGAGTTTACCATCTTCGTTAGCAACAAATCTATCCGCAGCGCGTTCAGGATGAGGCATCATTCCGAACACATTTTTTGTTTTGTTGGTGATTCCAGCAATATTCAATAGTGCACCATTTGGATTTGCTTCATCTGTAACATTAGCCTCTTCGTCACAATACTTGAAAATTACCTGGTCGTTGTCAACGATTCGTTTTAACGTCTCATCATCTGTATAGAATCTACCTTCTCCATGAGCAATTGGAATTTTGTATGCCCGATCCTTGTTCAAACCCTTTGAAATAGCAGCCGTTGAAGATGATGGTTTCAAGTAAACATTTTTACAAATGAACTTTTGGTTATTGTTATGTAAAAGTGCCCCCTCTAATAGCGCTGCTTCTGTAAGGATTTGAAACCCATTACAAATTCCCAAAACGTATCCTCCACGTTCAGCATGTTTTACCACCTCGTTCATGATTGGTGAAAGCTTAGCAATTGCACCAGAACGAAGGTAATCTCCATATGAAAAACCTCCAGGGAGAATTAAAAAATCTACGTTTTTAATGTCGGTGTCTTTGTGCCAAAGTCGCTCCACTTTCATGCCCATAACGTCCTGTAAAACATAAACCATGTCCTCATCACAATTAGAGCCCGGAAAAGTTACTACGCCAAATTTCATTTTTATTGAATTAATTGTGGTTTACCACGTGAAAAATCTGTGTAAAATTAGTCAATAAAAGCATGATTTCATGTATCCTTACATGAAAAATTTAACAAAAGAATAGGCAAGCGTGAGGTAGAATAATATGGAGGCTATTACGCCAAAGGTTTTATGCGTAAATGAGAAGGTTAGGAAAAAAGATAATGGGATCATTAAAAAGCTAAAACGTTCAATCTGCCGGAAAAGGATAAAATCAATAACTCCAAACGAAACTCCGACAAGGGTCCACCAAAACAAGATGTTGATCAGTTTTTTTAAACGTATGGATGATTTTATTAGACGTGCTCTGATACCTATCAAACTGAGCAAAAAAAGCAAAGTAAACAGAACGGCCATGATCAAGAAGTCCGTTTGTTTGTTTTCATAATCTGTGGTTTGTTCCAAGATCTTCAGTTCAATGGCATGACCTGAATACCAGAGATAAATCAAAGCATACAATAGTGGTATGCTGAAACCTAAGATTGCGAGCATAAATTCCCGAAAGATGAATGGACGAATCGTCCAGATCATAAACATTAGAAAGGGGAGAAATGCCACCATTGGAGGGTGAAAACTTGCTGCTATTCCGCCAAAAAATGCTGCATTAAAAACATGTTTTCTACCATCAATGTTCTGATTAAGTTTAAAGATTTCGAAAAGTAGGATAATAATGGCTGTATGGGATATCAACAAACCATCCAAACCATAACATGAGTGAAAGAAACTCATCAACACCACATACAACAATGCAGGCATGTAAACATTTCGTTCTAAAAAATCGTGAAGGTTGAACAACCAGTTGATCAAAACAGCATTAACACCTATCAAAAAAGCGGCACTTACAGTTGAAACTATTGGGAAAAGCACGACAGAATCGCCCCAAAACCCCAAGTTATTTGCGACTTCCTGCGCATAATAATTCGTTTTTAAGTTAACTCCTGTATACGCCAATATGATAAAGGGCATTAATAAAAGTACAAGGGCTCTATTTCCTAAAAACAATTTTACCACGTTGCGAAGATAAAATAAAAGTAATTGTAAGTTGTGTCAGTGTATTGAATTGCTATGTTCTAACTTTCAATTATAATTGCTTCTTTACAATTTTCAATTATATTTGCTTATCATACATTTAGAAACACTATTTACCGTAATATTTAAGAAACAATGTCAAACGAAAAAACTAGATATTCAGACAATGAGTTGGCCGAATTCAAGGAGTTGATTCTTGATAAATTAAAAGAGGCACAAGATGATTATGATCTGTTAAAAGGTTCGCTATCACATAATGACGATCATGGAACCGACGATACGGGTAGAACTTTCAACATGATGGAAGACGGTTCTGAAACCCTTTCTAGAGAGGAAGTGGCACAGTTGGCTGCACGTCAAGAAAAGTTTATTCAAAATTTGCAAGCAGCTTTGATTCGTATTGAAAATAAAACCTATGGCATTTGTCGTGTGACTGGTAAATTGATCGCTAAAGAGCGTTTGAAATTAGTACCTCACGCAACAATGAGTATTGAAGCAAAAAATGCACAAAACAGATAATCGACTTAAAAAAAATCTATTGATCGTGGGGGCTCTGGTGGCCCTCATTTTGCTTTTAGATCAAGTCATTAAAATATATATTAAAACCCGATTTTATCCGGGAGAAAGCTATTCCATTTTTGGTGATTGGTTTATTTTGGAATATATCGAGAATCAGGGTATGGCCTTCGGGACTACTTTTGGAAATCAGGTTTGGCATAAGCTCGGCTTGAGTCTTTTTAGGATCGTAGCAATCTCAGGAATTGCCTATTATTGGTACAGTCAAGCCAAAGCCGGCGCAAAGCGTGAATTTTTAATTGCCCTGGGACTTATATTCGCCGGAGCATGTGGAAATCTGATCGACTCCATGTTCTATGATTTTTGGTTTACCTATGACCCTTGTATGGGCTTCAACCATTTAGAAGGGTCGGGAATTAAAACGGACTGTGGTATCTTCGGCGTGATCGAAACCAGACACACAGGATTTCTATTTGGAAATGTTGTCGACATGTTCAAACTACAGGCAATATGGCCAGAGTGGTTGCCGTGGCTAGGGGGAAAAGAAGTTTTTCCTGCGATTTGGAATCTGGCAGACGCCTCCATAACTTTTGGTGTTGTGATGGTCTTTATTCGGCAAAAGCATTATTTCCCTAAGCAAAGAAGATCAAGTGAAAAAGCCAAACAACACGATAATACTTCAGAGGACGGAAAAGCTCAAGCGGAAAATCAACAAAGTGAAGTCCAATAGTTATCTCGGACTTCAACTTTAATCGACATAATTATTTTCTTTAAAACCTAGCGGTAACACCTCCCATAACCTGGAAGATCTGAACCGGGTAACTGTACCAACGGTTATAACGTTGTGATGCCAAGTTATTGAATTGTATAAATGCTGAAATTCGTTTATTGTAACGGTACTCGACACTCAGGTTTACATCGGCCACCAATCCAAGATTTTTAGCGAATTGTTGGTTTTCAAGCGTCGTGTTTTCTTCCAATGCATATACAAGTGCCTTTCTTCCTCCTTCAAAATTCAAATCAAGGTTGATTAAGAATTTGTCATACAAATTGTAACTTCCTCTTGTGATCAACTGCCATTGCGGTAAATTCCATGCATAGGAATTATTCAACAGCGCGTACGAATAGAATCTTCCGATGCCGTCAATTTTCAATTTTTCATTCAATTGGTACGACAGATTTCCTTCAAGCGTTGTAAGATTTAATGTATCCCAAATTACGTTGAATTTATTTCCAACCGAGAATAAGGTATCCGTTACAAACAATGCCTTGTCTTGTACTCTGGCAAAACTTGCACTTAAATTAAAACTGATCCTTTTACTCAAGGTTCCTTTAATTCCCCCGTAAATATCCACCGCTGTATTTTCGTTACGCATTTGGATATTTGGTAAAATAAACTCGTTCGTGGCCACTAGGGTTTTATAGGTATTTTGTTTTAAACCTCCTCGTAACCCTACGTATGGAATGAAAATATCATTGAACAATGAGTATTTCAACTCAGCCACCGGATAAATGTGTGCTTTAGTTTTTACGTGCGCATCAATAACAAGATCCAATCCTATGATTGCTTTGAAACGATTATTATTCAAGAATGTAGCAATCGTTGGTCGGAGGTTAACAATAGTATTGTTCAATACTATCCCTGAATCTAATAGAAATGCATTTGTATCAGATTCTACTCCGTATTTATACCCATTATATCGTACATTAAAATCTGCAGCGAAAACATCATTGCCTTTTTGGTACCATCCCGAAGAGTTCAATGCAACATAATTTTCTCTCGGACGCCAGTCATCTAAAGTGTCTCCTAGCGGCTTTTTCGCAAAGAAATTATTGTATTGTACACCAACTTTATAATTCAAATTATCCGTTTCCTTTTTGTGTGAACTGTATGAAAATTGCCCACCGATATCATGAAATCGTTGTGCATTCTCCTTTTGATCAATGCTATCTGTAGGAATTCTCCAGCCATAATAATGTAAGCCTTGATTATTGTAGTGCAGATCTGAACGTAAGGTGTAGGTCTTTTCGTTGAGCGCACCATAAAATCCTAGTTTTGTTCTGTCGAACTGGGCAGGAGCATAATTGTCGAAGTTCCCAAACGAACTCAAGTGTTTAGCGTGTGCACCATAGAGCCATTTTCTGGTTCTTTTTGAATCAAAATATACTTCACCAAGTGGCATTAATTCTGTACCAATCCCCAATTTTACATAAGTATTGTACAATTGGGCCAATTTTGCATCTGACTTTATGGTCGCCGGCTTGATTTGTTCAACTTCAATTGAAGTGGGCATTTGAACCACCAACAGTGGATACTCCACCACGCGGTTTGAAATCGTTGTGTCTATTATCTTAGGGTTTTCAGCCATGCGATATGCTGGTTCCACCTCTCTGTTTCCGGTACCTTGAAGTACCACATCAGGACCCTGAGCTAAAGAAAAGAAACTTACTGTCAGTCCTATTATTAAAACAATATTCTTCATGATTAATTTCCTCCTTGATTGTTAATGTTAATTACATTGTTACCGTTTGGCTGCAGATTCTTTGGTTTATTCTTGAGTTGCATCAATTCATCCCATAGTTGATTCGCCTCATCCAAAATGCCATCGTCTTGAATAGGATAGTGATCCCTTACCGATTTCAATGTTTGCTCCGCTTGGAATAGATCGTTCTTGGTTATTAATATTCTGGATTGTAATATCAAGGCTTTGGCTACCCAATAGTTATAGCTCGGTTTCATTTTGATAAGTGCTCTAATTTCAGCATCTGACTTCGTATAATCTTGCTGTTTATAATAGATCTCAGCTATCGTGTATTTGGTTTCGGCAGCCAGCACCGTTGTTGTATTCTTACTTACCCACTCTAAAGAAGGTTTTGCTTCATTGTAGCTACCAAGATTAAACAATGACATCCCCTGTGCGTACTCCGCCTCCAATCTAAGGGTATTATTGATCTGACTACTTGATAAAACACTCTTGGCATTTGCGGCGGCATTGGTCCAGTTCTCTAGATAGAAATTACACCTCATCAAGCCTAATTTGGCGTTGAATAAAACTGCCGGTTTGGAACTTATGCGTTCCAGTCTTTCATAATAAGGTAATGCATCAACGTACTTTCCTTCGTTATACAAATACTGAGCGACACGTGAAGCCGTAAATTCTGTATATGAATTGTTTGGTCCTTCTAAAATTGCCCTATACATTTTTATCGCATTCTCCTTGTTTCCTTTTGCATAGTACGAATTAGCCAGGAAGAACTTGGCGTCAACAATATACTTGCCATTCGGGAATCGCTCAATGTACTTTTCAAAATTTGGAATTGCCACTGTGTAATTACTATCACGGTATGCCTCAATGGCTGGTGAATAGAATAGGCCCTCTTGCTCATCAACTGAAATATTAGCACAAGCATATGAATCCGCTAATGTTGCCGCTTTTTCAGGTTGTTTCATTGCCGCATACACATCCACTAAACCACGAACACATTTTTCACATACCTCACGATCTTCTCCGTACTCATTGAGGATCTTTTTGTATTCGAGCTCTGCTTTGCTGTATTCCCACTTTTTATAATAAATGTCTGCGATCTCAACTTTTGAATTCATTACCAACACTGAATTCGGATAATCAGTGATTACCTGATTGAAATAACGCAATGACTTATCATAATCCGATTTGGATTTATAACTCAAAGCCACCTCATATACAGAAGATAAAATGTATTTCGAATTTTTGTAGTTATTGATGATATCTAATAAGTGTTTGATCTTTTGATCTTCCTGATTGGAATAACCATACGATTTAGCCATATAGTAGATCGCCTGATCCATAAAGCCAGACTTTAAAGCGATCACTTCCTGATAGTTTTTAATAGCGTTTTCATTTTGCTTGGTCGCGTAGAATCCGTCGGCTATGCGCATATAGGCGTCAGCCAGTTTATTCTTATTCTTGACATTTGACTGCGTGTAAATTCTAAAATTTTCTATCGATTGAGGAATGTCATTCTTTTTTAAGTAGGCATAGCCAATGTTATAGTAGGCATCATTTTTTAGGTCCTGGGCCAGCGTAGCTGGTAGAGCTAAAAATTCACGATAACCCTTGATTGCCTTCTCCATGTTGTTCAATCGGAAGTAAGCATCACCTGTCCAGAACTTGGCTTTTCCACTGATCGTAGGATCAACAGGGTATCTCTCCACCAATTCGAATGATTGAATGGCTTTTTGATATTCTGATTTCTGGAAAAATTCAACACCCTGATTGAATGCCACCAGCTGGTATGCAGCTTTTAGTTTTGCATCCTTGTTGGGAAGTTTGTCCAGCGATGCCAGTGCTTTTGCATAATTGTTCGTGGAAGTATAAACGTTCACCAAATATTGGTTCACATCATTTTTTCTACTGGAATTTGGGTAGCGCTTTAGGTATTGTTCCAAAGCGATAACGGCCTCATCGTATGGATTAAGATCCAGCTTGTAAGATAATACCGCATAATTATATAGTGCATCTTCCTGAATTTTAGGATCGCTATCGATGCTAGCAGCCGCTTCAAAGGCCGATCGAGCAGAAATCAAGTTCTCTGTTTTTAGGTAGCATTCACCAATATGATAATATGCCGCTTGTCCCAGAGCATCTTTTTTGCGCGCAACTTTATCGAAGTAACGGATCGCCTTTTCGCAATTTTTACTTTTGTAATACGCGTAAGCTAATGCATAATCATCTTCACGCGTCGTGTTGGCTTTGTCGTTGTATTCTTGTAGATAAATTACCGCCTCGTCAAAATGACCGGTTTTATAATAGGCATCTCCTATTAAATGTACCAGATCGGTGCGATTGAACACCTTACTGGAATCAAGAATTATTGGTGCGTAATTACAAACTTCTTCGTATTTCTCCTGTAAATAATAGATTTGGGCAATATAATACGGAACTACTTTCTGAAAATTCTCATCATTTTGAAGTTTCAAGAATCCTTCCAACGCCGTTTGATAGGATTTATCCATATAGGCAATATGGGAATAGTAATACAATGCCGGTGCCGCATAATGCGTTACGCCATCTCTAAGATCATAAAATGCGCTTCGAGCCTCCGGATATTTTTCTTCTTGAAAATTAGCATATCCTAATTTGAATAAATACTCTTCACGATCTGCTTCCTCAACATCTGAAGCCTTGAGTTGATTAAACCACACCAACGCATCATCGTATTTCTTCATCTGGTAGAAATACTTACCTAATTTGAAATAGATCTCATTCTTGTAAATACTCTCCGGATAATTCTTATTGAATGTTTCCAACAGCGTTACCGCATCGTTATTGAAGAGCTCCAAGGCTGATAAACCTTCGTAATAACGCGCCTTAATATAAAGCGGATCATTGGGTTTGTCCGGAAGGGAATTGATGAAATTCCTGAATTCCAAACGTGCAGCAGCAAATTGCTCTTTGGCAAAAAGCTCTTCAGCCCTGTAAAAATTTTCGTATTTACTGTTGTATTTCTCTGAAGTTTGTGAAAAAAACGACAATGGTAGACACAACAATAGGACAGCCAGATACCTGCTCATAGTATTTCTTTTAATCGGGTAAAATTAAAGGACAAGAAGTCCTGTTGGGAAAGTTTGTTTAAAAGTTTTAAACGTGATTCTGTTAAGATTATTTTGTGCTATAAATTGTTCGCTCTCATCATTATTAAGAACTTTAAACACTTAAAAACACATACCTTGAAAAAAGTAGTTGAGATAAAAAACGGTAAAATCTATCAGCAAAAAAATCTGATCCTAGATAATATCAACTTCCAATTGGAGGAAAATGAATTCGTTTATTTAATTGGAAAAACGGGTAGTGGAAAGAGTAGTTTGTTGAAAACTATGTACGGGGAATTGCTTTTATCACAGGGTGAGGGATCGATTGTTGGTTTTGATCTAACTAAAATCAAACGTTCAGATATTCCGATGTTGAGACGAAAAATTGGGATCGTTTTTCAAGACTTTCAGTTATTGATGGACCGCAGTGTTTTGAAAAACCTCCTCTTTGTTATGGGCGCAACGGGATGGAAAGATAAGCGATTGATGGAAAAACGTGCTTTGGAAGTTCTCCAGTTGGTGGGCATTGAGCATAAGATCAACACCATGCCGCATACTTTATCGGGTGGTGAACAGCAACGTGTTTCCATTGCTCGTGCTTTGATCAATAAACCTGAATTAATTTTGGCGGATGAACCTACCGGTAATCTCGATCCAGAAACTTCAGAAGAAATAATGCGACTACTTTTGGCCGTAGCACGTGAGGAAAAAAGTGCCGTTCTCATGGCTACTCATGACATGACCATGGTAGAAAAATTCCCGGGTCGAGTGATACGCGTAGAAAACGGTGGGTTAAAAGAAGTTAACACGATGAACCGATTCAACCCCTTTGCACCATTTTCAGCGACCGAGGATTAATTCAGCCCTTAAAAAGATAAGATCCTTCTAACAATTCAATTATTTAAGACTAATTCTAATTAATTGCACTTTCTAAACGCAACCTTCATCTGTGCTTAGAATGCTTTTTTATTGCCTATAAAATCTAATGACCAACCCAATTTTGGGAAATCCAGATTCCTATTGCA
>JBFHIN010000008.1:0-15971 GCA_041596415.1 Crocinitomicaceae bacterium
AAGGATCATTTTCCACACAGTACTTATTTTCATCCCGACTCAGCTTATTTCTTCCAAAATGCACAGGTTGCTGTGGCCATTCCACGATTCACCTTTTATGAACCATGTTTAAAGCAAGTGAAATTACAATTACCGATCACTGTGGCAAATTCGAAAATCCCAATTCAGGAAGCCATTGAGATTAAAATTAAATCAAGCCAAGTTTTCGACCAAAAGGTATACATTGGATTAAAAGACGATAAAGGAAGAAAACATGCATTAACCACTAGTTTTCATAATGGTTGGTACAGTGCACAAAGTAAAACCCTAGGCAGTTTTAACCTTTATCGTGACACAATTGCTCCCCATACCTCACCCCTAAATTTCACAGGCAATGAGCCGCAAATATTGAAATCAAAATTGACTTGGAGAGTGTTGGAAAATGAAACTTCCTTGGCCGATTATGATCTATTCATCGATGGAGAATGGCATTTATTAGAATATGAGCCAAAAGGTGATTATCTCTATTGGACCAAACCCTCTTCCATGAAGGGTATGCACTCGTTTCAACTTGTTTTAAAAGACCAATGTGGTAACGTTTCTTACTGGGATAAAAAGCTTAGTTTTTAAGCCATTGTTCCCGGCGAACCAAAGCTCATTGGTGGCATACCAGGATTATCTGAATCATCAATAACACCAAATGTTTGCTCGTATTTTTGAACATTATCGATCAAAGCACGCATGAAACGTTTTGCATTTTGCGGTGTCATGATCACTCTGCTACGAACTTTTCCTTTTGGCATTCCCGGCATTAACTGAACAAAGTCACAAACTATTTCAGCGTGAGAATGCGTAATGATTGCCAAATTAGAATATACACCTAATGCAGTTTCCTCGTTCAATTCAATGTTTACTTGGTTTTCGTTATTTTCGTTCATTGCTTTTTTATTTTAATTAAAATAAATAGGAAAAAAAAGGAGCGATTGAATCGCTCCTTTTAAATTTTTATTGTTCCATTAATTCTTCGTAGGCATCTTTCGAACCTACAATGATTTTTTGAAAATCTCTAACTCCGGTTCCTGCAGGAATCAAGTGTCCAACAATAACATTCTCTTTAAGACCCAATAAATGATCTTCTTTACCAGAGATTGCTGCTTCGTTAAGCACTTTCGTTGTTTCCTGGAAGGATGCAGCCGAAATAAATGATTGTGTTTGAAGGGATGCTCTTGTGATACCCTGTAACAACGGTGTTGAAGTTGCAGGAACTGCATCACGTGCTTCCACTAATTTCTTATCTGCTCTTTTCATTTGAGAATTTTCATCTCTCAAACGACGTGCGGAGATAATCTGACCTGCACGAAGACCTGAGTCTCCGGCATCGATTACAACCTTCATTCCGTAAATGGCATCATTTTCCTCCATGATATCCGCCTTGTGAACAGATTGTCCTTCAAGGAAACGAGTATCTCCGGCATCAATGATTTCCGCTTTAAGCATCATCTGACGAACGATAACTTCAAAGTGTTTATCGTTAATCTTCACACCTTGTAAACGGTATACTTCCTGAATTTCATTCACAATGTACTCCTGAACTTTCGTAGGACCTTCAATATTCAAGATATCGTTAGGTGTAATTGCACCATCCGATAGACTCTGTCCTGCACGAACGAAGTCATTTTCTTGAACAAGGATATGTTTTGAAAGTGGAACCAAATATTTTCTTACCTCACCTGTCTTAGAAGTAATCTGGATCTCACGGTTACCACGCTTGATTTTACCGTACTCGGCAATACCATCGATCTCAGAAACAACAGCAGGGTTAGAAGGATTTCTCGCTTCAAATAGTTCCGTTACACGAGGAAGACCTCCGGTAATATCCCCAGTTTTACCAGCAACTCTTGGAATTTTAACCAAGATAGTTCCTGCTTCAACTTTGTCGCCTTCGTTCACAGAAATGTGAGCGTCTACAGGTAGAGAATATTCTCTTAATACTTCTTTTGTTTTAGGATCGATAATATGGATCGCAGGGTTTTTCTTCTTATCACGCGATTCGGTAATTACTTTCTCCGTAAATCCAGTTTGCTCATCGACTTCTTCACGGAAAGTAACACCTTCTATAATGCTGTCGAAAACTATCTTACCGGTTACCTCTGAAACGATTACCGCGTTGTAAGGATCCCACTTACATATTACGTCGCCTTTTTTGATCTTTGAATTGTTTGAGATCACCATCTCAGCACCGTAAGGAATGTTAGCATTCATTACAACGATTCCAGTTTTCTCATCTGTAATTTTCAATTCAGCTGAACGACCAACAACCACTACTCTTGCCGAACCATCAGCATTTTTCGTTTCGATTGTTCTAAGTTCTTCGATCTCCAATTTACCACTAGCTTTTGCTTTCAAGTCAGAAACATCAGCAATGTTTGACGCTGTACCCCCAACGTGGAAAGTACGAAGTGTCAACTGTGTACCAGGTTCACCAATCGACTGAGCTGCTACAACTCCCACTGCATCACCCAACTGAGCAGGTCGGTGAGTAGCAAGGTTACGTCCATAACATCTTGAACACACTCCGCGACGCATTTCACATGTCAATACCGAACGGATCTCAACTTCCTCAATGTTTGATTTTTCAATGGCATGGGCAACTTCTTCAGAAATCAATTCACCTGCAGCAACGATCAAATTATCAGTTTCAGGAATGAAAACGTCATGAACTGAAGTTCTTCCTAAAATTCTATCGTATAAAGGTTCAACGATTTCATCATTTTTCTTCAATGCCGTAGCAACGATACCTCTAAGTGTACCACAATCATCACTGTTGATAACAACATCTTGAGCAACGTCAACCAAACGACGTGTCAAATATCCAGCATCCGCAGTTTTTAACGCCGTATCGGCAAGACCTTTACGAGCACCGTGAGTGGAAATAAAGTACTCAAGAATTGAAAGACCTTCTTTAAAGTTAGAAAGGATCGGGTTTTCAATAATTTCTTGTGTGGAAGCTCCTGATTTCTGAGGCTTGGCCATCAAACCACGCATACCTGATAACTGACGAATCTGCTCCTTGGAACCACGGGCACCAGAATCAAACATCATATAGATAGAGTTGAATCCTTGCTTATCCGTTTTTAATTGTTCCATCAAGGTATGAGTCAAACGCGAGTTAGTGTGCGTCCAAATATCGATAATTTGGTTGTAACGCTCGTTGTTTGTGATCAATCCCATGTTATAGTTCATCATCACATCCTTCACTTCATTCTGAGCTTTAGCAACTAAAATCTCTTTTTCTTTCGGAATGATGATATCATCCAAGTTGAAAGATAGACCGCCTTTGAATGCCATCTCGTATCCCAACTCCTTAATATCGTCAAGGAACTGAGCAGTACGGGATGTTCCACTTATTTTAAGAACCTCTCCGATCATATCACGAAGAGCCTTTTTAGTCATTACGTCATTAATATAACCTACTTCCCTTGGAACACGTTCGTTAAACAATACACGTCCACAAGTAGTTTCAATCAACTTCAGTACAAGATCACCTTTCTCATCAAGGTCATACGTTTTCACCTTAATATGAGCATGAAGATCTAAACGTCCCTCATTGTATGCAATGATCACTTCTTCAGGAGAATAGAAAGTTCCACCTTCTCCTTTCACTACTAGGTCGTCCATAGACTTTTTACCTTTCGTGATATAATATAATCCAAGAACCATGTCCTGAGAAGGTACCGCGATCGGAGCTCCGTTAGCAGGGTTAAGGATATTATGAGAAGCTAACATTAACAATTGTGCCTCTAAAATAGCTGCATTCCCAAGAGGAAGATGCACAGCCATCTGGTCACCATCGAAATCCGCGTTAAATGCGGTAGTTACCAATGGGTGAAGACGAATTGCTTTTCCTTCAATTAATTTAGGTTGGAAAGCCTGAATACCCAAACGGTGAAGTGTAGGGGCACGGTTAAGTAATACTGGGTGACCCTTCAAAATATTCTCTAGGATATCCCATACTACAGGCTCTTTCTTATCAACAATTTTCTTAGCAGATTTTACGGTTTTAACAATACCACGTTCGATCATTTTACGAATAATGAACGGCTTGTACAATTCCGCAGCCATATCTTTTGGCAAACCACATTCATGTAGTTTAAGATCCGGTCCAACAACAATTACCGAACGTGCTGAATAATCCACACGTTTACCCAATAAGTTTTGACGGAAACGACCTTGCTTACCTTTCAATGAATCTGAAAGCGATTTCAAAGGACGGTTAGATTCAGTTTTAACCGCACTTGACTTTCTAGAGTTATCGAATAATGAATCTACCGATTCCTGAAGCATACGCTTCTCATTACGCAAGATAACCTCAGGAGCTTTGATCTCGATCAAACGCTTCAAACGATTGTTACGGATAATTACTCTACGGTATAAATCATTTAAATCTGATGTTGCGAAACGACCTCCATCCAGAGGAACTAACGGACGTAATTCAGGTGGTATAACCGGAACTACTTTCACGATCATCCATTCAGGTCTGTTCTCAATTCTTTCTTGAGATTCTCTCATGGATTCAACCACTTGAAGTCTCTTCAACGCTTCATTCTTACGTTGAACAGATGTTTCAGTGTTCGCTTGGTGTCTTAGATCGTAAGAAGTTTGCTCAAGATCCATTGATTTCAATAGATCATAAAGTGCCTCAGCACCCATTTTCGCAACAAACTTGTTAGGATCTGCATCCTCCAAATATTGATTTTCTTTCGGTAAAGTATCTAGGATATCCAGGTATTCCTCTTCTGTAAGGAAATCCAAACGTTTTAATACTTCACCACCAAGACCCGTTGCAACACCTGGTTGAATGATAACGTATCTTTCGTAATAAATTATTTGATCTAATTTCTTTGTAGGTAAACCTAACAAATAACCAATTTTGTTCGGTAACGATCTGAAATACCAGATGTGAGCAACAGGAACAACCAATGAAATGTGTCCCATTCTTTCACGACGTACTTTTTTCTCAGTTACTTCAACACCACAACGGTCACAAACGATTCCTTTATAGCGAATACGCTTATATTTTCCACAGTGACATTCGTAATCCTTTACCGGTCCGAAGATACGTTCACAGAACAAACCATCACGCTCCGGTTTATAGGTACGGTAGTTAATTGTTTCCGGTTTTAAAACCTCACCACTTGATTGCTCAAGAATTACCTCCGGCGACGCCAGTGAGATAGTAATCTTATTAAAGCTACTTTGTTTTTTTGGTGTTTCTTTTCTGTAAGCCATTTTATGCTTCTTTTCTAATTCGACAACTTGACAATTAATCCAATGAAATGTTTAGACAAAGTCCTCTCAATTCATGTAACAATACGTTAAATGACTCTGGAATTCCCGGTTCAGGAATATTATCGCCTTTCACTATCGCTTCATAAGCTTTAGCGCGACCCATAACGTCATCCGACTTCACTGTCAAGATTTCTTGTAATATGTTTGCTGCACCGAATGCCTCGAGTGCCCATACCTCCATTTCTCCGAAACGCTGCCCCCCGAATTGAGCCTTACCTCCAAGAGGTTGCTGCGTGATTAATGAGTATGGTCCGATTGAACGTGCGTGCATTTTATCATCTACCATGTGAGATAATTTCAACATGTAGATAACTCCCACGGTAGCCGTTTGATGGAATCTTTCTCCAGTTCCTCCATCGTACAAGTACGTTTTACCAGATTTAGGTACACCTGCCTTGTTAGTCCAATCATCTATTTCAGATGGAAGAGCTCCGTCAAAGATCGGAGTAGCGAACTTAACGCCTAATTTCTCACCTGCCCAACCTAAAACAGTTTCGTAGATCTGTCCAAGGTTCATACGAGAAGGTACCCCAAGAGGGTTAAGTACGATATCCACCGGAGTTCCATCTTCTAAGAACGGCATATCCTCCTGACGTACGATGTTAGCCACAATACCCTTGTTACCGTGACGTCCTGCCATCTTATCCCCTACTTTCAACTTACGTTTTTTAGCAACGTAAACTTTAGCCATTTTCACAATTCCTGCTGGAAGTTCATCCCCAACTGAGATATGGAATTTCTTGCGTTTGTAAGTTCCAAGAAGGTCGTTAGCCTTAATATTAAAGTTGTGGATCACTCTACCGATCAACGCATTCACGTGACTATCACTTGTCCAGTTCGTTGGGTTAATGATCGTGTAGTCTATTCCGAACAAATTCTTTTGTGTGAATTTGGTTCCTTTCTTAATGATTTCTTCTTTGAAGTTGTTAAATACCCCTGCCGATTTGTTTTCACCAAGAATAGCCAACAATTTCTCAACCAATTTATCTTTAAGAACCGCAAAATCTTTTTCGTAATCAGCATCCAAGTTCTCAAGCACAGGTTTGTCCATAGCTTTCGACTTACGATCCTTAATTGCACGAGAGAACAATTTCTTATCGATAACAACACCTCTTAATGAAGGTCCTGCCTTAAGAGAGGCATCTTTCACATCTCCAGCTTTGTCACCGAAGATTGCACGTAAAAGTTTCTCTTCCGGAGAAGGATCTGTTTCACCTTTTGGCGTAATTTTTCCGATCAAGATATCACCCTCCTTGATTTCAGCACCAATTCTGATCAATCCATTCTCATCCAAATCCTTAGTTGCTTCTTCCGATACATTAGGAATATCAGAAGTTAACTCTTCCATACCACGTTTTGTATCTCGAACATCTAATGAATATTCATCAATATGAATAGAAGTGAAGATGTCATCACGTACAACTTTTTCCGAGATTACGATAGCATCCTCAAAGTTGTATCCTTTCCATGGCATGAAAGCCACTTTAAGGTTTTGACCTAAAGCCAATTCACCTTGTTGTGTTGCGTATCCTTCACAAAGCACCTGACCTTTTTCAACTTTATCACCTTTCTTGACGATCGGCTTCAAGTTAATACAAGTACTTTGGTTGGTTTTTTGGAACTTCGTAAGGGTATATTTAGTTACTTCACTATCGAAGCTAACCATTTTATCCTCATCTGTCCAGTCGTAACGAATTGCTATTTCATTAGCATCTACATATTCAACTACACCCGGTCCCTCAGCATTGATAAGAACACGTGAATCACGAGCAACCAATCTTTCAATTCCAGTTCCTACGATCGGTGCACTTGGCTTAATCAATGGAACAGCCTGACGTTGCATGTTTGATCCCATTAGGGCACGGTTGGCATCATCATGCTCCAAGAATGGAATAGAAGACGCTGCAATCGAAGCAATCTGGTTAGCACCAACATCCATTAAGTTCAAGTTGTTTGGCTCAACCACAGGGAAATCACCTTCATATCTTGCCTTAACGAATTCAGTTAAGAACTTACCTTTATCGTCAACTTTAGCATTCGCCTGAGCGATCATTTTATTATCTTCTTCCTCCGCTGACAAGTAAATTGGCTCTTTATCCAAAGCTACTTTACCATTATCAACTTTTCTATATGGCGTTTCGATAAATCCTAATTTGTTCACTTTTGCGAAAACACATAAAGAAGAGATCAAACCAATGTTTGGTCCTTCTGGTGTTTCGATTGTACATAGACGTCCGTAATGCGTGTAGTGAACGTCACGCACCTCAAATCCTGCTCTTTCTCTTGATAAACCACCAGGTCCGAGAGCAGAAAGTCTTCTTTTGTGCGTAACCTCAGATAGCGGGTTCGTTTGATCCATGAACTGAGACAACTGGTTTGTCCCAAAGAATGAATTAATTACCGAAGAAAGTGTTTTAGCATTGATCAAATCGATCGGTGTAAACACCTCGTTATCGCGAACGTTCATTCTTTCACGAATCGTACGTGCCATTCGAGCTAAACCAACACCAAACTGCGCATATAATTGCTCACCTACAGTTCTAACACGTCTGTTTGATAAGTGATCGATATCATCGACATCAGCTTTTGAATTGATCAATTCGATTAGATACTTGATGATTGAAATAATATCGGTTTTTGTTAGAACACGAGATGTTTCCTCATCACTTACCCCCAATTTCTTATTCAAACGGAATCGACCAACTTCTCCTAGATCGTAACGAGTATCTGAGAAGAATAATTTCTCAAATACATTCTTCGCCG
The DNA here is from genome assembly GCA_041596415.1 of Crocinitomicaceae bacterium. GTDB lineage: Bacteria > Bacteroidota > Bacteroidia > Flavobacteriales_D > Crocinitomicaceae > M0103. Next base: position 8,092 of record JBFHIN010000008.1, read on the forward strand.
TCTCATAATCAGGTGGTTCAGCATTTCTCAACTGGCGATAAATATGCTCAACTGCTTCTTTTTCTGAATTTGATGTATCTTTTTGTAATGTATTATAGATAATAGTGAAATCAGCACTATTAACATCCTCTTTATGCAAGATGATATTTTTAACACCAGCGTCAGAAATAAGATCAATGTGCTCTTCTTCTAGAACTGTTTCACGGTCAAGTAATACTTCATTACGCTCGATAGAAACCACCTCTCCAGTGTCCTCGTCCACGAAATCCTCGATCCATGACTTTAGAACACGTGCTGCAAGTTTTCTACCAACTACTTTTTTCAAGTTTGCCTTCGTCGTCTTTACTTCGTCAGCTAACCCGAAAATCTCTAAAATATCTTTATCACTTTCATAACCAATAGCTCTGAAAAGTGTAGTTACCGGCAATTTCTTTTTACGGTCGATGTAAGCGTACATAACACTGTTAATGTCTGTAGCAAATTCGATCCAAGATCCTTTGAACGGAATTACACGCGCAGAATACAATTTTGTACCATTCGCGTGACGGCTTTGTCCAAAGAACACACCTGGTGATCTGTGTAACTGAGAAACGATTACTCGTTCAGCGCCATTTACAACAAACGAACCCTTAGGTGTCATGTATGGAATTGTACCTAGATAAACATCCTGAACGATTGTCTCAAAATCCTCGTGCTCAGGGTCGGTACAGTATAATTTTAATTTAGCTTTTAGAGGAACGCTATAGGTTAATCCTCTTTCTATACACTCATCAATTGTATAGCGTGGTGGGTCAATGAAGTAATCCAAGAATTCGAGAACGAATTGATTACGTGTATCGGTGATTGGGAAATTTTCCGCAAATACCTTATACAAACCTTCACTTTCCCTGTTTTCTGGAGTAGTTTCTAATTGAAAGAACTCCTGGAAAGATTTTAATTGAATATCCAGAAAATCCGGATAATCGAACTGACTTTTGCTTGAAGCAAAATTAACTCTTGTCGAAATGTTGCTTGTTGTTGCCAATGCCAAACGTTTTTGTTTATGAATATGGGCTTGATTGTGCGTTTAACGCAATAAAACAGGATAAGGCACTAGCTAAATAGCCGTGCCTTCCCTGTATATGAAGTAAAAAATTACTTAATTTCAACTTCTGCTCCAGCCTCTTCTAGAGACTTTTTAAGTCCTTCAGCTTCGTCTTTAGAAACTCCTTCTTTCAATGTAGCAGGCGCACCATCAACGATATCTTTAGACTCTTTCAAACCGTTACCAGTTAATTCTTTTACTAGTTTAACAACAGCAAGTTTGTTAGCACCACCTGATTTCAAAATTACATCGAATTCAGTTTTCTCAGCAGCAGCTTCACCACCACCAGCAGCACCACCTGCCATCATTACTGGAGCAGCAGCAGCAGGCTCAATACCATACTCATCCTTAAGGATTGTTGCTAACTCATTTACTTCCTTAACTGTAAGGTTTACTAGCGTTTCCGCAATTTGCTTTAAATCAGCCATTTTTATTTAATTTAAAAAAAGGTTCAATAATATAATTTAACTATGCTCTTTCTTCGAGCGTTTTTAAGATACCTGCGATTTTCGCTCCGGCACCCGTAAGTCCAGAAACAACGTTCTTAGCAGGACTTTGAAGTAATCCAATGATGTCACCGATCAATTCTTCACGACTCTTAAGCGATGCTAACATTTCTAATTGGTTATCACCAACGAAAACTGCTTCATCAATATAGGCACCTTTAAGGATCGGTTTTGCATTCTTTTTACGGAATTCCTGAATCAATTTAGCCGGAACATTTCCTACTTCACTGAACATGATCGATGTAGAACCAGCAAGTGTCGTCTTCAAGGCTCCGAAATCCTTATCTTCTACACGTTCCATTGCTTTTTCAAGCAAGGTGTTTTTCACAACACGCATACGGATATTAGATTGGAAACACTTTCTGCGAAGACTGTTCACTACTTCTACTGTTAAGTCCGCTGTATCTGCCAAATAGAAGATATTTGCATCCTTTAATTCGGTTGCTAGATCATCTATGTACTTTGCTTTTTCTTCTCTTGTCATCTTTGTAAGTTTTAAGCAACAACAGACTTAGCATCAACCGCAACACTCGGGCTCATGGTAGAACTTAAGTAAATGCTTTTGATGTATGTACCTTTCGCTGCTGAAGGTTTCATTTTAATAAGTGTCTGGATCAATTCAAAAGCGTTTTCACGAATTTTAGATCCTTCAAAACTAACTTTACCGATAGATGAATGGATGATACCATACTTATCTACTTTAAAGTCGATCTTACCAGCTTTCACCTCTTCTACAGCTCTACCAACTTCCATTGTTACAGTACCTGTTTTAGGGTTAGGCATTAATCCTCTAGGACCTAAAATACGTCCCAAAGCACCAACTTTACCCATAACTGCAGGCATAGTAATAATTACGTCGATATCGGTCCAACCGCCTTTAATCTTCTCAATGTAATCGTCAAGACCTACATGATCTGCTCCTGCTGCTTTTGCTTCTGCTTCCTTATCAGGCGTACAAAGTACAAGTACACGCACATCCTTTCCGGTTCCATGAGGCAATGCAACAGTTCCACGCACCATTTGGTTTGCTTTACGCGGATCAACACCTAAACGAACACTGATATCAACTGAGGCGTCAAAACTAGTGGTAGACACGTTCTTCACCAAATCACAAGCTTCTGAAAGCGAGTACGGTTTCGCTAAATCATATTTAGCTAATACCTCTTTTCTTTTTTTAGATACTCTTCCCATGACTTAAAATTATTTGGTTTTCGGTGCTGTTCCACCTTTAACTGTAACTCCCATGCTTCTTGCTGTACCTGCAACCATTGACATAGCTGAATCTACAGTGAAACAATTTAGATCCGGCAACTTGTCTTCAGCAATTGTGCGAACCTGATCCCAACTGATCGATCCAACCTTCATTTTGTTAGGTTCAGATGATCCTTTTTTGATCTTAGTTTGCTCAATGATTTGAACTGCTGCTGGTGGAGTTTTTAATACAAAATCAAAAGATTTGTCACCATAAACGGTAATTACTACCGGTACAACTTTTCCAGGACGATCTTGCGTACGCGCATTGAACTGCTTACAAAACTCCATAATGTTGACCCCTTTCGCACCAAGTGCTGGACCAACTGGAGGCGCTGGATTTGCTGCACCGCCTTTGATCTGTAATTTGATCAACGCTGCTACTTCTTTAGCCATTTGTTCTCAATTTATGTAGTCAAACATGAGTATTCACGGGAAGCTTTAATCGTGTAACTCACTCCTACGGTTAATAAAAAATTAAATTTCCTTCTCGACCTGCATATAGCTCAGCTCGAGTAAATTCTTTCTACCAAATATTTTCACCATAACTTTCAGCTTTTTCTTCTCTTCATTGATTTCATCAATGACACCGCTGAAATTGTTGAAAGGTCCATCAATCACTTTAACTGATTCACCTACCACAAATGGGATTTTCATTTCTTCCTCTGTTTCTGAAAGCTCATCTACCTTACCTAGGATACGATTTACTTCAGATAAACGCATAGGAACAGGGTCACCACCTTTTTCAGTACCTAAAAATCCAATTACATTAGGGATACTTTTAATAACGTGAGGCACCTCACCCACCAAAGCAGCTTCAATAAGCACATAACCTGGTAAATAGGCACGTTCTTTACTTACCTTTTTACCATTTCGGATTTGAAAAACTTTTTCAGTTGGAATAAGTACCTGATCAATATAATCAGTAAGTTTTAAGCGAGCGATCTCCAAATCGAGATATTCCTTAACCTTTTTCTCCTTACCACTGATTGCACGAACTACGTACCAACGCTTTTTAATATCTCCCATTTGACTTAATTAAAACAATCCGTAGATAAAGCCCATAGCTCCTTTCCAAACTGACTTAGAATCACCTGCAATACCAAAAGCAAAATCCATAACAAAGATTGCGATTGCAATTAGAACTGAAGCAACTACAACTATGATCGTGTTACTTTGCAATTCCTTCCAGGTTGGCCATGAAACATTATGAACCATCTCGTTCACTGTTTCATTAATATAATTTTTCACTTTTGACACTTTTCATCAATTTTGCACGGGCGGTAGGATTCGAACCCACGACCAATGGTTTTGGAGACCACTACTCTACCAGCTGAGCTACGCCCGTATAAAAAGGGGAGCGAACTCCCCTTTTCATTAATTTATCTTAACTTAATTAAGCGATGATCTCAGTAACCTGACCAGCACCTACAGTTCTACCACCCTCACGGATTGCGAAACGTAGACCTTTGTCCATTGCTACAGGAACGATCAACTTAACTGTAATAGTTACGTTATCACCTGGCATAACCATCTCTCTACCATCTGTTAAGAAGATTTCTCCTGTAACGTCAGTTGTACGGAAGTAGAACTGAGGACGGTATTTGTTGTGGAATGGCGTGTGACGACCACCTTCTTCTTTCTTCAAAACGTAGATTTCAGCTTTGAATTCAGTGTGAGGTGTAGTAGATCCTGGCTTACAAATAACCATACCACGCTTAATTTGAGATTTCTCAATACCACGCAATAAAAGTCCTACGTTATCACCAGCTTCACCTCTATCAAGGATCTTACGGAACATCTCAACTCCTGTTACAGTAGAAGAAAGTTTCAAATCACCCATCCCTAAGATGTCAACTGCATCACCAGAGTTAATTACACCAGTTTCGATACGACCTGTTGCAACTGTACCACGACCTGTAATCGTAAATACGTCTTCAACCGGCATCAAGAATGGCTTATCAACATCACGTGGAGGAAGCTCGATATAAGAATCAACTGCATCCATCAAATCCTCAACAGTTTTAACCCACTTCTCTTCACCATTCAATGCTCCTAAAGCAGAACCTTGAATAACTGGAGCGTTATCACCATCATAGTTGTAGAAAGAAAGTAATTCACGTACTTCCATTTCAACAAGCTCTAATAATTCTGGATCATCAACCATATCCACTTTGTTCATGAATACAACCAATCTTGGAACACCTACCTGGCGACCTAAAAGGATGTGCTCACGAGTTTGAGGCATTGGTCCGTCTGTAGCAGCAACTACAAGGATTGCACCATCCATCTGTGCAGCACCAGTAACCATGTTCTTCACGTAATCCGCGTGACCTGGACAGTCAACGTGCGCATAGTGACGGTTAGCTGTTTCATACTCGATGTGAGAAGTGTTAATTGTAATACCACGCTCTTTTTCTTCAGGTGCGTTATCGATTGAAGAGAAATCACGCATTTTTGCTAGACCTTTAGAAGCCAATACGCTAGAGATAGCAGCTGTTAAAGTTGTCTTACCGTGATCTACGTGACCAATAGTCCCGATATTCACGTGTGGTTTGGAACGATCAAAATTTTCCTTAGCCATTGTTCTATTTGTTACTTAGTTAATAAAAAAACAAAATTTATAATACACAAAATTTCACCCATTCATGAGTGAAACAAATTTTCTTGAGCCAATGACGAGATTTGAACTCGTGACCTCTTCCTTACCAAGGAAGCGCTCTACCCCTGAGCTACACCGGCAAATCTTTTATTATTGAGCGGGAGACGAGATTCGAACTCGCGACCCTCAGCTTGGAAGGCTGACGCTCTACCAACTGAGCTACTCCCGCTTAAAACATTTTTTGTGGGGGTGGATGGACTCGAACCAACGATACCTTCCGGTGACAGATTTACAGTCTGCTGCAATAGCCACTATGCGACACCCCCTAAAATTGAGCCGATGGAGGGACTCGAACCCCCGACCTGCTGATTACAAATCAGCTGCTCTAGCCAGCTGAGCTACATCGGCGCATGTTTGGTATTCAATAATTAAAAGAACTTTTTTAAGTGCTTCTCCCGTTTTGGGTTTGCAAATGTATGAAACATTTCTATTATTCCAATACATTTTTAAAAAAAAATAAAAAAAATAGGAGAAAATTTCCATTTCCTCCTATTTGACAATTCCGTAGAACTATACCACTGATTTATTAGTGGCTCGTTATCAATTCCTTATGCTTGGTCACTTGCTTTCTCAGCGCTTCAACGGCAAGATCTGTTGCTTCCTCGAAAGTCTTACATTGCTTCTTAGCGACAAGCGTCTTTCCTGGTATCAATAATTTCAATTCAGTAATTTTGTTTTCCTTTTCTTGATTCTTGTCCAAGCGAAGGTATATTTCGCAGGCAATTATATTATCAAAAAACAATTCCAATTTGCTCACTTTTTCATTGATAAAATCAATCAACTTCTTATCCGCAGTGAAATGGATAGAGTGCACTTGTACTTCCATGTTTAATTGTTTTTTTGCCCTCTAGGATGGGCATGTGAATAAATGTTTGTCAATTTAGCGAACGAATTATGCGTATAAACCTGTGTAGCGGACAAATTTGCATGCCCCAACAAATCTTTCAACGATTCCAAACCAGCACCGTTATTTAAAAGATGTGTGGCAAACGTATGTCGTAACACATGAGGACTACACTTTTCTAAATCCGTCGCCTTACCAAGGTAAAAATTTATTTTTCTATAAACAAACTTTGGATAGAGTTTCTTCCCATTATTTAACACAAAAAAATGATCCGAATCCAAGTGGTTGATTTTCTTCAAGTGTCGATATTTTTCAATCCACAAATTCAGAAACGGACTTATCGGGATAATTCGCTCCTTCTTTCTTTTACCAAGCACCTTTATAGTTTCATCCTGAACATCACTTTCCTTAAGTCCAATAAGCTCTGAAAGTCTTATTCCTGTGGCATAAAAAACTTCAATCAATAAACGATCTCGTACTCCATTGAACAGGTCATCCTCCTGAAATTGATCCAAATAATCTTCCTTTAGCTGCGATTCCTTAGCGAAAAGGGGTAATCTTTTATTCGATTTGGGGCCAGAAATTCGGACCATTGGATTGACACAGTCCTCATTCTCTTTTTTGAACCACTTGTAAAATGCCCTTAAGGCACTTAGTTTACGGTTAACGGATTTGTTATTAATATTCGTATTTATAAGTTCAACCATCCATTGTCGAACTATACGGTGATTTACCTTGTTGAAATTATCTAATCCTTGCCCCGTTAAAAAAACAATAAACTGACTCAGATCTTTACGATACGCCACTAACGTATGATCTGAATAGCGTTTCTCAATTTCGAGAAAACGAATGAAATTGTCGAGCACAAAAAAAGGAGCCATAGGCTCCTTAACGTATTTTTACAAAAAATGTTTCTTACATTTCAGAAGATTTCATTTTTTGAGCATAAGCTGCTTTAATTTCCTGCTGACGTTTCAATACAGAAGGCTTAATAAACTCTTTACGAGCTCTCAACTCCTTCATCACGTTAGTCTTGTCGTACTTCTTCTTGTACTTCTTAAGCGCTCTTTCGATGTTTTCTCCTTCTTTAACCGGAATAATAAGCATATATTAATTTTTTAAATTGTTTAAATTTTGGGAGGCAAAGATACTAGAATTATTTTTATTAACAACTGTTATTTTAAAATTTCTCTAGAAATTACCACCTTTTGTATTTCAGAGGTTCCTTCCCCCACTGTCATTAGCCTTGCGTCTCTTAAGAATTTCTCTGCCGGATATTCTTGCGTATAGCCATATCCACCCATAATTTGCATACCTTCATTTCCACATTTCACCGCTAATTCACTTGCAAAATACTTAGCAAATGCACCTTGTCTAGTCATTGGTTTTTTATTGTTCTTTAGGTAAGCCGCTTGAAATGTTAAAAGTTCAGCTGCCTCGAGCTCAGTTGCCATATCCGCTAATTTAAAAGCAATCGCTTGAAAATTTGATATTGGTTGACCGAATTGTTCTCGTTCTTTCGAGTATTTAACC